>NZ_JBHSDI010000015.1:0-202082 GCF_042651045.1 Marinobacter lacisalsi | reverse complement strand
TCCGAAACTTCAGCTTACCGGAATCAGTGACTCTGAATCCGGAAAAGGCGGCGAACTGTTAAAGAGCTGATGACTTAAACGCGACAACTACGTTGACAGACTCCGTGGGGCAGACTGTCAACTTTTTATACGGAGGCGCCGCCACAAACGCTGCTGATCTATGGAGGTCAACGTTCGGGGATGAAAGATATATTGGTATAAATCCTTTGACCAAGGAGTGGCAAGGGTATACTAATCGAGCAGACAGGATGTTTGATATCCTGCCGATGCCTGTCGGAAAAGCTGATGACATGGCGGAAGCTCTCGGTGCTTTTGCAAATAAAGTAAAGAAATTAGATCCCTCAGAGTTCTTTGATGAAGTGTTTTCCATGCCTGTTGGTAATATTGGGCGACCAAATATATCGAACGGGGTTCCGGTCGATAATGTTTCGATAGGCGTTGATAGTGGTCATCAATTGGCCGGATCAGTTACCCCCTGGCGGAACAGGTAATGTTTTAACGGGGCATGGAACATATTGGAATGGGGTGGAGGGGTTTCCTGCTGATGGGATTATGCGAGTTCCGGAAGGAACAGCATTAACGCTCCCTCGTCACAACGTTAAACTTCCTGATGTTGCAGGCAAACTAATGGAGCAGGGGGATTGGGAGCGACTGGGCACACTCATGGATATTGACCCGCGAATGGCGGAATCTCTAGAAGGTATGACAACAATGCTTCCAGGAGCAAACGTTAGAAAATACACACTTACAAAGCCTGATAGCCGGGTCAATGTTATGGAGAACTCGGTTAGTGTGGACGGAAATGTTAATCTAGATGCTATTCTAAAGCCTGATCAAGGGTGCGTCTCATGGGCGGCCTGTACAGTTGACTACTTCGGAGCTAATTAATGAAGTATGAGGATATGAGCTTATATGAATATAAGCTTCCCTTTAGTTTGAGTGGTTTTTATAATGTGGGTTGGATTGATGAGCCAGGCGGGTACGCTTCTGGTCGATCAAAAGAACTCGTTGACAAACTCGTGGAAATGCTCTTAGGAAAAGATGGTTGTAAATTTGAGTTTAACTTATTGAGAGGCCCAGCTCATGCTTGTGAGATCTGTGGGGAGCGTGAAGTAAAGGTTAAGCTAGGCGATAAAGAACATTTTCTGGGATGCAGTGAGTTAATGGTCCCTGACGAAAAAAATGGGGTTTTTTATGTTTCCCCGTCAATGATTATTCACTATATGGACAAGCACGGTTATCTGCCTCCCAAGAACTTCTGTGACGCAGTTCATGCTGTAGATATGGCTCGACCGTTTGATGCATACGAAACGTACCTTGATGCCTTGGTAAAACAAAAGACAGCTGGTTAAGGGCAGCCTGGTCCCCGGATGGCCTGATCACCCGCCGCCAGTTCGACAGCAGTGGCCGCCTGCTCAGTGAGGAGCGCCCCGACGGCAGTCAATGGCGCTACCAGTACGACGCCAATGGCTGGATGACGAAGGCCACCAGCGACACCGGCGAAGTCTGCCGAATCGGCTACAGCCCCAACGGCGAGGTGCTGGCTGATGAACGCCAGGGCAACCTCCACCGCTACGCCTTTGATCAACAGGGGCGCGTGGCCAGCACCTTGCAACAGGACCTGGTCACCGAGTACGACTACGAGGGCGCCAAACTCCTCGCCGTCCACCAGTACCCGGAACAGGCCCCGGAGCAGCGCCGCAGCCGGCAGTTCGGCCATAACGACTCCGGCCTGCTCACCACCTACACCAACGCCGTGGGCGACACCCACCGCTACGACTACGCTCAGTTGGCCCGCCCCGTTGCCTACCGGCGGCCGGACGGTCACAGCGTGGGCTACGACTACGACCTGGAAGAACGCCTGACCCGTGTAAAAAAAGGAAAGGGACAGGCAGTAGAAAAAATGCGATTGATGACCTGAAAGGGCCGGCATTAAATTTTAGCGGAGCAGCAGGGCATCGGTCAGCTTCTTCAGCAGTACCGTTGGACACCAGTGATGGTGATGTCGATACGAGGTCTTCTATCATTGAGGGAGGTGTGTCAACCTCAAGAGGAAGTGCTTCTGCTACTTGGTCTTATGGTTTGGAGGCAAACGAAGATCGGTGGTATTAATCTATTATGGTGGCAGACTTTGATTATATTGTATTCAGTTTTTTTTGCGGCGTTATGCCTATTTTTTTATAATTTATATGGCTGGTTTTTTGCCCGGACATTGTTTTGGCGAGGGCTTGTTGATTATTACCCGTGTGATGTTGAAGAGTTTAGAGGTCTGCCAAAAGATACAATAGTTTCTGGTAGGTTTGTTTATTCGGTGGATAGGGTGTGGGGGAGTAATGATTATATATTTGTGAAAAACACTGAGGATTATTTATACTTGGGCGTAGATTTCTGGTTTTCTTTTTCTATAGGTGCAATTAAGATACCGAAGTCTAAGTTGGTGTTTTCCGGTTACAAGAGGCACTTTTTTAGGCGAAGAAATGTTTATGACGTCAAGTGTGCTAACTGTAAATTAAGATCAATTGCTTTACTTTGCGACATACAAAAGATCTGACGTACAAGAAAGAATGAGAGAGAAGCAATCACTTACACTATTCGTCGCAAGTTCGACAGTATCAGCCGCCTACTCAGCGAAGAACGGCCCGACTGCAGCCAGGGTGGCCAGTGAAGGTGAAAGGGTGAAGGTGAAAGGGACAGGCAGTAGAAAAAAAGAGACTGAACCTAATAGCCCTGGCGTTACAGGAAAGTCGCCGACACCCTTGGGGTTGCGTGAAATTCCAGACAAGGCCGTAACTGATGAAAAAAACGCCCTATTTGTCGGCATTGAGGACAAGTCTGCCCCCTGGCAATAACCAGTAGGCATGTTGAGAGGGAAGAGAGTGCAGTTCAGGCGGATCGTCGTCGGTCCAGATGAGCCCGCCGGTTGCCCGGATACCGCTCCTCAAACTCGCTGGCTTCAGCAAGCCATTCTTCCGTACTGAGCTCGAGCCTTTTCAGAATGGGTGGCTGGTGTTCGGGTATGTATCCGCGCTTGCTGGGAGGGATGATTCGCCCGGTGAAATCCACCAGTTCCAGGTAGTCGCACAACGAGAACAAGATGCCCCTTTGCGGCTCGTTCGTGACCGCCCCTTCGAAATCGAGCAGTGGTCTGAGAGGCAGGGGGAATTGTCTCAAAAAGAGCTGTTCACTCTGGGACTGGATTGCTTCTGACAGGTTAAATCTGGGGGCAATGCGCTCCTGGATGCTGGTATGGTCAGAGGATTCCGGCGTTTTCGCCATGTCGGCACGGACGGGATTCAGGTCCACATAGGCCATGCAGCTCAGTAGGGCCTGTGATTTGAATCGTGACTCCCAGAAGTGGCCGGTACAGTCATCTTCCCGATTGGCCTCCCTGGCGATGGACTCGTTCAGGCACTTCATGAACCAGCTGAGGTCCGTCAGCCGCTGCCGGTAGATGCCGGCGATCTGTTGAACGGACCGATGTTCTGCTTCGTGCAGGTCCTCACCGGCCTGGTAGCGTTGCACCAGCAGAGGACCCTTGAACAAGCTGGTCCAGCGTTCAAGGACTTCCTTATCGTCCCAATCGACAGCTTGCTCCGGGGCGAGCTTGACCACCAAATGGTAATGGTTGGACATCACCGCATAGGCGCAAAGATCGATGGTGAAGATGGACGAAAGCAGCCGGATGCGTTGTTCGATCCACAGGCGACGATGCTCATAGCTCTGGCCAGTCTGGCGGTCGAAGCCACACAGAAAGGTCCTGCGTACGCAGCGGGAAACGACGTGGTAATAGGGCGTGTCGGCCACGGAGATGAGTTGTTCCCTGGGGCGAGTCATGCCAATCCTTTAGCGAGTTGTGGACATGGCTGTTTAAAACCACAGTGATTCAGGCCTCGCAAGCGTCGACGTTGGCTGCAGGTGTCCGATTGTTGTTGGCGTTGTTGGAGTGACTGTCCCTGATCGTTTGTAATGCCTGATCCCCCTCGGAAACGGGTGCGACGATAACGCTAACACCGTAGGGGGCGGCAAAGGCCTTGGGATACTTGGAGAGTTCCAGGGCCGACGCGCTGGCGGCCAGAGCACATCCGGCGACGAATGCTAATGCTTTGTTTATCATTGGTTTATCCTCCATGATAGTTTGGTCTTCAGGTTGGGCCGGTATCATACCCGAGGGCGATAACGGCTATTGGGTGGCTTCTCAAGCCAGTGGCGGCGCCTCATACCAGCCCTTGTGAAGGTAATAGAGCACGACCAGGGCGATGAGTGTGCCCAGCGGTATGTTGGCGAGTGAGAAAATGGCCAGTACAGCGCCGGCAATGCGGGCCCACCGCCGGTGGGTTTTCAGGGCACGGCCTACCCAGAGATAGAGGGTCGAGAGCCCCAGCAATACACAGGCAAGGGATGCCAGGATGGTAATTTCTTCCGCGCTGATACGCTCAGCTCCGTCTCCGGTCATGGGCAGGATGGTCGCCACGCTGACCAGACCTGTCACGGCCAGGCTGAGCCAGCCGAGCAGAATAAAGAATCGCCCGGCCTT
Source organism: Marinobacter lacisalsi (assembly GCF_042651045.1). Classification (NCBI taxonomy): domain Bacteria; kingdom Pseudomonadati; phylum Pseudomonadota; class Gammaproteobacteria; order Pseudomonadales; family Marinobacteraceae; genus Marinobacter; species Marinobacter lacisalsi. Next base: position 197,548 of record NZ_JBHSDI010000015.1, on the reverse strand, counting down.
TCTGGTAGAGGTGATCTGTCCGTTTGAATACATGTAAGCTCCTTTTACATCGTGATCCTTCCTGGCGCGCTAGCTTATCGTATTCTAATTGGGTGGGCACCAGTGTCGGTCCGGAAGGCTTGGTGCCCTGCGACACAATCTTACGTGGAGCCGCATGTTTGATCTGTACTATGAGATTGAGCGTCGGCCTTGTCAGAACTCCGGCGAATGCCGCTGCCCGCAGCGGGCCAGGTGGTTGGTGATGTCGCCCAGGCATTCGAAGAACTTGCGGTTGTTCCCTGTCGAGCGCTGGCAGTTGCCCATGCTGATGTTCCCCGCCAGCTCATCGATCTGCTTCATGCCGTTGTTGTAGTCCTCTGTCGACATGTGGCCGGTGTCGCGATTGCGCTGGCCAACCTCGCGCATGCTCTCGATCCAGTCCTGGCCGTTGGATACCGCCGTGCCGCAGTCCAGGCTCTGGTCGGGAGCTGGCGATGAAACCGCGCTGGTACTGGCTCTTTGGCCGGAACCCGAGCCGGTGCGGACCCGCATTTCGCTGGATTTGCCATTCATGCACGGGCGGTCGGAATAGGCGATCCTGCCGTCAGCTGTCTCGCATTTGTAAACGCCGGCGTGAGTGCCCATGGAAACAGCCAGCAAAAGGGGAAGGGTGACGAGGATGAGTATCCGTAGCGACATGCAGGGTGTCCTTACAACGATTGTCCGGAGCTGGCCGGAACGGGACTGGAAGAGTAAAAGTTTATCCAAGGTGGGGGCGACGGTGGAGGCCTGAATTGTCAACCGATGTAAAAGACTGACGATTTATGGGCCGGGTTCACGTTTCATGGTGTTGGCTGGCGCGCCATGGTGTGATGAGCCGCTACAGGACGGCTGGTCGGATAGCAGATCGTCGGGGCCTGTAGTATTATCGATCGTTACATCTATGTAACCAACAGGGCAGTGCGCCAGGGACAGGTCGACATGGAAGGGAAATCCGGGAAATTGCTGGCCGCCGGCCTGGCATTCGCGCTCTGGGGTGGCTGGGCGTTACTGGCCAACTGGCAGGCCGGGGTCAGGCCAGCGCTAATGGCCGGCCTGCTGCAGGGTGCCATGAGCTTTCTGGTTACGTTATTGATGGCCTCCGCGGTTATCTGGCAGGTGCGCCGTCTCAGGCGCCCGGCTGGCAAGATACTGGTCCCGACGCTGCTCACCGTCTCGGTGACAGGTTCCCTTCTTTACCTACTGCATACCCTGTCCGGGACGCCCGGTGTCTGGCGAACCATTGTTCCCCCTACCACGGTTGCCTTTTTCTATTGCTTGTTGCTGAGCGTGGAGTCACAGCGACAGGCTTCTATCCCTGATCAACCCGGTTGACGAATTCGGAGTGCAATAGCGATGGATGATGTACAAGGCCAGAGAAGGCCGCTCAAGGTTCGGCAGAAGCAATGGACAGGACAGGTTGCCCGCTGGCTGGGGCGGAGACAGGTCACACCGAATCAGATCTCGCTGGCAAGCATGGCCTTTGCCTTGCTGGGCGGTGGCTCCTTCCTCCTCAGCGGTCAGCTGGACGGTGGCTGGCGCTGGCTTTTCCTGCTGCTGGCGGCGGCCATGATTCAGGGGCGGCTGCTATGCAATCTGTTCGATGGCATGGTCGCCGTGGAGGGCGGCAAAAGCACTCTGGCGGGGGAGCTCTACAACGACGTGCCCGACCGGGTCAGCGATTCCCTCCTGCTGGTGGCCCTGGGTTACTCGCTGCCAGGATTCGAGTCCGCCGTGTGGCTTGGCTGGCTGGCTGGCGGCATTGCTGGCGGTGATGACCGCTTATATCCGGGTTCTGGGCAGCGCCCTGGGAGTGCCGGCGGATTTCCGCGGGCCCATGGCCAAGCAGCATCGCATGGCCCTGCTGACCGTGGCCTGTCTGGCGTCGATCTTCGACACCCTGTGGGCTGGCACCGGCATGGCACTGTGGCTGGCACTGATACTGGTGGTCGTGGGTAGCGCAGCCACCTGCTGGCGCCGGTTGGCGGGCATTCATGCCGGCCTCGGTCGAGGGGAGGGCTGAGATGGATCTCTCGTTCCTGTTGATCCTGTCCCTGCCCGCCAGCATCCAGTACGCCATGCTGGGGGTATTGCTGCTGCTCGTCGCGGGCTCAGTGGCAGAGCGTCTGCTTGCCAGTCGCATGGCCGCAGATGCCCATCGGGAGTTGCGGCAGCGCATCAACTCCTGGTGGGTGATGGTCGGTGTCATTTTCGTGGTGCTGATCATCGGACGGTTCGCGTCGCTGGTGTTCTTTGCCGTACTGAGCTTCCTGGCGCTGCGGGAGTTTTTCTCGATCCTGCCGGTGCGTCATACGGATCGCCGCGTCATCCTGGCGCTGTATCTGATGATCCCGCTGCACTATTACTGGATCGCCCTGGAATGGTACGGGGTGTTCATTATTTTCATCCCGGTCTACCTGTTCCTGTTTATTCCCTTTGCCCTGCTGATGCTGGGAGAGACCAAAGGCTTCATCCGGTCTGCCACGTCCTATCAGTGGGCGGTGATGACCACCGTGTTTGCCATCAGTCATGTGGCCTATCTGCTGATCCTCCCAGGTGACACCAACCCGGCGGGTGGTCCCATCGGGCTGGTGCTGTACCTGCTTTTCCTGACCCAGTTCAATGACGTGGCCCAGTACCTCTGGGGCAAGACCCTGGGCAAGCGTAAGATTGTGCCGAAGATCAGCCCCAACAAGACCTGGGCCGGGTTTTTGGGCGGCGTCTCCACCACTATGGCACTGGGTATGGTGCTGGCCCCCTGGCTGACACCGCTGTCATGGTTTGAAGGCCTGGGGGCTGGCCTGCTGATTGGCGTGGCGGGGTTTGTGGGCGATCTTACCGTATCAGCGACCAAGCGCGACCTGGGCATCAAGGACACCGGCCAGCTGATTCCGGGGCACGGCGGGGTCCTGGACCGTACCGACAGCCTGATGTACACCGCGCCGCTGTTCTTCCATTTCGTGTATTACCTGAAGTACTGAGGGGGTGAGTCATGTTCAGTAACACCCTGAAGAGGCTGTTTTTCCTGCTGCTGGTCAAGCCGGTGGTGTTCATCGGGCTGGGGCTCAATCTGTTCAATCGTGAGCGCCTGCCAGGCTCTGGCCCCGCCATCATCGCGGCCAACCATAACAGCCACCTGGACACCATGGTGTTGATGTCGCTCTTCCCCGTTCGCCAATTGCCAAAGGTTCGCCCCGTGGCGGCTGCCGACTACTTTCTGCGCAATCGCCTGCTGGCGTGGTTCGCCCTGCGGGTGATCGGCATCATCCCTCTCGACCGGCAGGGCGGGGTCTCGAAAGAGGACCTGTTCGCCGAGTGCAAGGCCGCGCTGGCGAATGGCGAAATCCTGCTGCTGTTCCCGGAGGGCAGCCGTGGTGACCCGGAACAGATGCAGCCGTTACGCAAGGGGGTCTATCATCTGGCGCGTAGCGTCGACGGTGTTGCGGTGACCCCGGTGGTGATGCATGGGCTGGGCCGCGCCATGCCCAAGGGTGGGTCCATGATTGTGCCGTTCAACTGCGATGTGGTGGTGGGTGAGGCCCACTATCCCGGTGACAGCGCTGACGACTTTATTGAACGCCTGAGCCGGACTTTTGAAGAGCAACTGGACCAGTGCCTGACCCGCAGGGTGGAAGAGTGATCGCACTGCCGTCCGGGAGCTTCACGCCTCCCTGTCATTGGGGCGCTCCGGGTCTGGCGTGGTTGCGGTCGTGCGAATATGGACGTCCCGCTGCGGGAAGGGGATCTCAATACTGGCGTCGCGTAACGCGTGAGTGATGGCGGAATGCAACTCATGGGACAGGGGCATGAAATCCAGCAGGTCCCTGATGAACACCCGCAACTCGAAATTGACGCTGCTGTCCCCAAAGCCCACGCAGAAGGCTGCCGGTGCCGGTTCTTCCAGGACACGCTCATTATTGACGGCGAGGTCGTGGAGCAGATCACGCACCGCGTCCACATCCGACCCGTAGGCAACCCCCACCCGGATGATGACGCGGGTGATGGGGTCGGACAGGGTCCAGTTGGTCAGGTCCTGGGTGACAAAGGTCTTGTTGGGAATGATCTGTTCCTTGCGGTCCCAGTCCACCAGCGTGGTGGCCCGTATGCGGATGCGGGAGACGGTGCCGGTGGTCTCGCCGATGGAGACGGTATCACCCACCCGGATGGGGCGCTCGAACAACAGGATGATACCGGATACGAAGTTGGCGACGATTTCCTGCAGGCCGAACCCCAGGCCCACCCCCAGGGCGGCCACCAGCCACTGCAACTTGGACCACTGCAGGCCGATGCCCGCCAGGGCAGCCGCGATGCCGACGAACACAATGACGTAGGTAACCATGGTGGTTATGGCATAACCCGCGCCGGGTTCCAGGTTCATCCGGCTGAGCACCATCACTTCCAGGGTGCCCGGCAGGTTGCGGGCTGCGAGCACGGTGCCCACGCCAAACAGCAGCGCTATCATCAGGTCACCGAGGCTGATCGGCAGCGCTTCCTCGCCCGTGCCGATGGACCACACCGTGATGTTGTCAAACACCTGCAGAGCCGGTATGACATCCGCCCAGAACACCCACAGGACAACCCCCGCCAGCACCACCGCCAAAATTTTCAGCAGTGCCTTGCTCTGATGGCTGATGTCTTTCAGGTCCATTTCCGGCATGTCCAGGGATACCGGTACACCTTCCCCGGAGGATCCCGCCGCTTCCCGCGCTTCCGCGAGGCGGCGGTCGGCGGCGCGTTGCTCCCGCAGGCGTTCCAGGGTCAGGCGACGTTCACGCACCGCCAGGCCCCGCAGGGCCATGTAATAGAGGAGTATGACAAAGGCCAGCCAGCACAGGCTGATGAACATCAGCCCCTCCAGTTGTATCGCCGTGTGGTGATAGCCCCACAGTGAGGCCAGTGCCAGCACCAGGGGCGTGGCCACGGCCAGGATATGGACCACCTTGAGGAGGCGCTGCTCGGGGTGATGCAGCCGCACCGAGGTCATCACGCGGTGGGCAAACAGGGAAAGGGCTGCCGAGGCGATGATGAACAGCACCCGGCCCAGGCTGTCATTGAAGGCCGATCCGGCGGCAGTGTCCAGCGGTGCCATGATGATGGTGACCGGCACCAGTATCGCCAGCAACAATGGGATATTGCGGCGAATGGCCTTTAAAGTGTCCGCATTCCAGCGAAAGTGACGCTCCCCGAGTCCATCCTTGCGGGCCACTGAATGCAGAACGCGCAGGAGCAGGGTCACAAAGGCCGCACCGGCCAGACCAGTGGCCAGGGCGGAGAAGAAGGTGTTGCCCTCCTTGAGGAGAAGGGCGCCGATCGACAGGGCCAGTACACTTGGCAGCGACAGCAACAGGGTGAACGTGGCCGCCGCCAGAGTGTGGTATATCCGGTCCTTGCCCACGTTGCCCACGTGTTTGCCTGAACGGACCAGGGCCTGATAGGTGTTTTTGCGCTTTGCCAGCAGCAGAGTGAGCACAATGGCCATCAACAGAATGCGCAGCCCCCGTTCGGACACCGACTGTTCAACGGCCTCAACCAGTGCCGGCCATTGGAACTCCGACAGGAACCAGGCCCCGCCCTGGTAGAGATTGCGGACCATGTCGACCGTCACCGGAGCGGCACTGGGCAGCCAGAACAGCCGCTGCTGGAGCAGCTCCTGATAGGCATAGAAGCGGTCCTGCAGCTCTATGACTGTGCTGTAGTAGTCGTTGAGGACCTCGATATGCCGGGTTACGGCGGAATGCAGTTGCTCAATCAGCTCGATGCGTTTCTGGTTCATACGGTCGCGGGCGGTGGCGTCCGGCGCGGCAATGGCGCCATATTCTTCGAGGCGAAGCTGTTCTTCCCGGGCGGCAGACAGCTGTTCGCTGATACCATCGATCAGGCCGGCATCGATAGCCTGATTCTCCAGGCGGTCCAGCCGCTGGCGTAACAGGCGGGCGTACTCCGTGGTGAGGTTCAGTCCGGCCTTCTCCAGGCGCAGCTCGAAACTCGCGTACTCGTTGTTGAGGCGTTCCAGCAGTGATTGGGCATGGGCTAGGCGCTGGCGGCTGGATTGTAATGCCGACTGGCGCTGGTCCAGCGCCTCCCGGAGTACCTGGATCTGTTGACGGATGTCAGCTGTTTCCGTGCCGGGCAACTGGCTTTTGACGGGGACTTCCACCTCGCCCTCGAGATCCGGCTGAACCGGATTGGGAGACGGCTCGGGCGGCGGCGCTTCTTCCCCTTCGCCCTCCCCATCATTACTCGACGACGATGCCTGATTGTCCCCCGAGCCGGAAGTTTGCTGCGAGGAATCTCCCTGGTCCTGCGACGGCTCCTGATCGCTGGTGCCGGAAGACGGTGGCAACAGGTCGGTCAGCGACTGGGCCCGGCCCTCTGCTGCCAGGGCCAGGCAGATTACCATAAGGAGTGGCGCCAGACGGCCGGGGAAGGCGGGTACCAGTCGCGGGATCATCGTTGCAAGCGCATCCTTTGCCAGTCAGTGAACAGGCTTTCCGGGTGTTCCTGGTCGGCGGAAAACGCCTGTCAGGGCAGCCAGGAACTCCAGTGTAGCGTTATTCCGCCGGCGGTAAAGGCGTTGATCTGCCCATATCGGGGCGCCTGCCTGCTGTGACCGGTTAAATCTTTACGACAGGTCGCCCAGGGGATCTTCCTGTTCCGGCCACGGCGCCTCGAAATAGCGTTCGATAGTGTCCTCCGGTATGTCGGTGACTGAGCGGTAGGTCCAGCCGGGGCACTGATCCCGGTCAATCATCCGGGCGCGGATGCCCTCCCTGAGGTCTGGCTGGGCAACGCAGCGGGCCGCCATCGCCAGCTCCATGCGGAAAATATCCTTCAGCGACATCTGCAGGCCATGGCTCAGCTGGCGCTCGAGCAGCAATAACGAAACCGGGCAGGCGTGACGCAGCCGATCGATGCAGGCATTCCACCAGTCATTGCCGGGTGGGCTCTGCAGCAAGCGGTCGACCACTCTGGGCAGCTCATCCCGGCGACACAACCGGGCGATGTCCTGCTCATAGCGGGCCAGCTCACTGTCCGGCAGAAGGGACGGGGAGGTTTCTTCGGTCTGGTCCAGCAACCGGAACAGGCGATTGTCGTCGGCGGCTATCTCGCCGGTCCAGTGCTGGTCGGTGATCCGGCTGATCAGTTCTTCTCCTTGCCGACGTTCGATCACCAGGTCGGCGAGCCCCACCCGCATGGCATCGCTGGCGTTCAGGCGGGCGCCCGTCAGGCCCATGAACAGGCCGATACTGCCTGGCAGGCGGTTCAGGAACCAGCTGGCACCGGCATCCGGAAACAGCCCGATGGAGGCCTCGGGCATGGCCATCACCGTGTCCGGGGTGATCAGGCGGTAGCGGCTGGCCTGCAGCAGCCCCATGCCGCCACCCATGGTAATGCCGTGGGCGAGGGTAATGACCGGTTTCGGAAAGGTATGCAGAGTGTAATCCATCCGGTATTCCGGGGCGAATAACTCATTGACAGGGTCGACACTGGCATCGTCTCCCAGCGCTCTGTATAGCTCTCGCAGGTCGGCGCCGGCACAAAACGCCCGGTCGCCATTGGCCGTTATCAGTACCAGACAGACATCATCGTCTTCGGCCCAGGTATCCAGCTGCGTCTGTAGCGCCCGGAGCAGGGCAGGGGACAGGGCATTCAGGGTTTCCGGTGAGTTCAGCGTGATAACGCCAAGTTTGCCGCTGCGGCAGGGGATTTCCCGGGTCTGAATGGTCATGTCGTGTATTCAATCCTTGTCTGATCTGCAATAGTGGCTGACGGGGACTCAGTAGATTAACGCATTGGCCTGACGCGATATCAGGTCCTACAGTACCAGATATAGGCCAGTCTCAGGAGCAACAGCGGTAGGGACAATAGTCGTAAAACCCGGGGCAAAAATCAGCCTTGATTTGCCTCAAGAGCACCATTCTGAAGTTGTGTTATAAAGGCACAAAATCACGGGAGAGACCTATGACATTTGGAAAACTGATCTTTACAGGCGTATTGATGGCCGGCATGACAGTGTCCGGTATGGCGACAGCGGCTGGCGATGCGGAAGCAGGCAAGGCCAAGGCAGCGGTGTGTGCCGCATGTCATGGCAAGAATGGTATTGCACAGATTCCGGGCTACCCCAATCTGGCTGGCCAGAACGAGGCCTATCTGGTGTCAGCGTTGAAGGCCTACAAGAACAAGCAGCGCAGTGGTGGCCAGGCGCCCGTCATGCAGGGCCAGGCAGCCGGTCTCAGTGATGAGGATATTGCCAACCTGGCAGCCTACTACGCCAGCCTGCCGGCGGATGGTGGCGAATAAGCCTCCGTTGAGGTAAACAGAAAAACGGTCATACGCCGGGCGTATGACCGTTTTTTTGGGCCTGGTGCTACGGGACCCTAGTGGCCGCCGCTGACAATCCGGTAGCTGGGAATATAGACGGAATCCCCGGGCAGCTTCATCCGGTTCTGGGCTACGAAGGCCGCCAGCATTTCCTCCAGCGGATCCAGCAGTACCGGGTCGCCGGCAATTTCAAAGGGCCCGCCGGCCTCCACCTGTTTGATGCCCTCCTGCTTGACGTTACCTGCCACAATACCGCTGAAGGCCTTGCGCAGGTTGGCGGCCACCATATGCACGGGCTGATCCCTGTGCAGTTCCAGCGCACGCATGCTCTCGTGAGTGGGCTCGAAGGGCAGCTGGAAGACCGGGTCAATCTTCAGCATCCAGTTGAAGTGGTAGGCGTCCTGCATGGCCCGCCGGAAGGTTTCCACCTCGGTAATCCCTTTCTTCATGGTTTGCGCGACCCTGGCCGGGTCATCAATGATGATCTCGTACTTCTCCGCCGCCTTGTCGCCCAGGGCGTTTCGGATGAAGCGGTCAATCATCTCGAAATACTCGGCGTTTTCCCGCAGGCCGGTGAACACCACCGGGAACGGGATGTCGGCGTTGTCCGGGTGCAGCAACAGGCCCAGCAGGTAGAGGATTTCCTCTGCGGTTCCCACGCCGCCGGGGAACACGATGATGCCATGCCCCGTCCGCACAAAGGCTTCCAGCCGTTTCTCGATGTCCGGCAGGATCACCAGTTCATTGACGATCGGGTTGGGCGCTTCGGCGCCGATAATGCCTGGCTCGGTGATGCCGATATAGCGGCCATTTTTGACGCGCTGCTTGGCATGGCCGATGGTGGCGCCTTTCATCGGACCTTTCATGGCCCCCGGCCCGCAACCGGTGCAGATGCTCATGCCGCGAAGGCCGAGCTGGTGGCCCACCTCCTTGCTGTAGGAGTATTCTTCACGGCTGATGGAATGGCCACCCCAGCACACCACCAGGTCCGGCTGGCGGCCAGCCTGCAGGGCGCGGGCGTTGCGCAGGATATGGAAAATCAGGTTGGTCAGGTCTTCCGGGTTGTCCCGGCGGAACCCGGGTACGGAGTTGGCAATGGTGCTGGAGTAGACAATATCCCGCAGTACCGCAAACAGGTGCTCGCGAATGGCGCGGAGCATCTCGCCGTCCACAAAGGCGCTTGCCGGCGCATTCACCACTTCCAGCTTGAGGCCCCGTGGCTGCGGGACCAGCCGGATGTCGAAGTCCGCATAGGCTTCCATCAGGTCATTGGTGTCGTCGGTTTCCGCCCCGGTGTTGAGCACCGCCAGGGCACACTGACGGAACAGCTGGTAAAGACCTCCCTCGCTACGGTCCTTGAGGCGATTCACTTCATGATTGGAAAGGATTTCAAGGCTGCCCTCCGGAGAAATCAGGGCATTTACCGTTGGTTGTTTCTGCATGGCGTCCAAGCGTCCTGTCTGGTTTCGGCAAGGCCGGATTTTGAGGCATTACGGGAACCGGGTAGACTAAGACCTTTATTCGCTTTACGCCAGTCCATTATATAGTCGACCCGTTCCCCATGATGTTATTGATCCGTCCGGCTGCCGAGGTGGCCATCAAGAGTAAACCCGTCCGTCGTCAACAGATGCGCCAGCTGCGACAGAATATCCGCAAGCTGCTGATCCGGCTGGATGGGGACATTCAGGTGGAAGGCAGCTGGGACCGGGTCAATGTAGAGGTGCCGGACGGCCGTGGCCTGCTGAGCCCGGTGCTGGATGAACTGATCCGTATTCCGGGGATCTCCACAATCCAGGAGATTTCGGTCTATCCATTGGTCAGCCTGGACGACGTGGCGGAAAAAGCCATCGCAGCCTATCGCCAGCGCCTGGCGGGCAAGACCTTTGCCGTGCGCGCCAAACGGGCGGGCCAGCATGATTTCACCTCCAGTGAACTGGAGCGTCATGTGGGGGGCTGTCTGCTTGCCGCCTCGGAGGCGGCCGGCGTCAGGCTGAAAGACCCGGATATCGAAGTGCGTATCGACGTCACCGACGACCGGTTCCATGTTTCCCATCGCAAGCATGAGGGTATGGGCGGGTACCCCATCGGCAGTGTGGAGACGGTGATGACCCTGATCTCCGGCGGCTACGATTCCTCGGTGGCGGCCTACCTGATGATGCGTCGGGGGCTGCGTAGCCATTTCCTGTTCTTCAACCTGGGCGGGCATGCCCACGAGGTGGGTGTGAAGCAGGTGGTCAGCCACTTGTGGCGGCGGTATGGCTCTTCCCATTCGGTGAAGTTCGTGTCGGTACCTTTTGAGGGTGTGGTGGCCGAAATCATGCGCTCGGTTAACCATCGCCACTGGGGCGTGGTGCTCAAACGCCAGATGCTGATGGCGGCGGACCGGGTCGCCGAGGAACTGCGGGTCGAGGGGCTGGTCATGGGGGATGCGGTTGCCCAGGTGTCCAGCCAGACCCTGACCAACCTCAACGTGGTGGACCGGGCCAGCAGCATGATTGTACTGCGCCCGCTGATTGCCATGGACAAGCAGCAGATTATCCGCATTGCCCATGACATCGACACCGAAGCCTATGCCCGTAACATGCCGGAATACTGCGGCGTGATCTCCCAGAAACCGGCGACCCGGGCCAAACTGCATCGTGTTGAGGCGGATGAGGCCAACCTGGACCCGGCGGCCCTGCAGGCGGCGGTGGATAATCGTACCGAAACGCCGGTGTCACAGCTGATGACGGCCGAGGTAACCCCGGAAGAGGTGGAGCTGGTCAGCACCCCGGCGGTGGACGATGTGATCATCGATGTGCGTCACCCCGATGAGGAAGAGCGTTCGCCCCTGACCCTCACCAACAACGAAGTGATCAACATTCCGTTCTACGAGCTCAACCAGCAGGTCGAAAGCCTGGATCGCCATCGTCAGTACCTGCTCTACTGCGACAAGGGCACCATGAGCCGTATGCACGCTGGCCACCTGAAGGCCGAGGGACACGACAACATCAAGGTGTATACGCCGGGCTGAGCTCGAAAGGAATCCGCCATGATCACATTTCTCAAGTTTGCCGTGTTGCCGCCCTTTGCCAATATCCTTCTGGTGACGGCGGGGTTACTGCTCATCCGGCGGCTGCCCCGTATCGGCTGGTGGCTGATCGCGCTGGGCGCCATAACGCTTTACCTGCTGTCTATCCCGACGGCACAGTCGGTGTTGAGCATCGGCCTGGAGGATCATCCGGTGCCCTCGGTGGAGGAGGCCTCCAGGGCGCAGGCGATCGTGGTTCTCGGTGGTGGCCGGGAAACCGATGCACCGCACTGGGATGGCCAGGACACCGTGGCAGAAGCACCTCTGGCCAGGCTGGCAGAGGCTGCCCGCTGGCATCGCCGCACCGGGTCGCCGTTGTTGCTGACCGGTGGGCGCAATGGCATGGAGGATGCCGAATCGGAAGCTCAGCTGATGGCCCGTATGCTGGATGAAGCCTTCAATATCCAGCCTAAGTGGCTGGAGCACGAGAGCCGGGACACCCGTGAGAACGCCGAATTCAGCGCCCGCATCCTCAATGCCGGCAACGTGGACACCATCCTGCTGGTGACTCACGCAGCCCACCTGACCCGGGCAATCCCCGAATTCGAACGGCTGGGGTTTGAGGTCATTCCGGCGCCCATGGGGTTCACCCATACCGGCGGAAGCGGGGAGCTGAGCCTGCTCCCCCGTGCCTACTATCTGCAGCAAAGTACCCGCCTGGTCTACGAGCACATTGGCCGGCTCTATTACTGGCTGACCCGTTAGGGTGGCGAGCTCGCTTAAACCCCGCCAATACCCCGGAAAAACTGCTGCACGTTTTCGCTCAGGGACTCCAGGTCGTAGCCGCCTTCCTGAACCACCAGGGTAGGCAGGTGCAGCTGGCTGAGATGCTTGCCGAGCCTGGCGAAGCCTTCCGAGGTGACCGACACCTTGGCCTGGGGGTCATTCTTGTAGATGTCGAAGCCCAGGCACAGCACCAGCACGTCCGGATCATAGAGTCTGATGTCGCGCAATGCGTTATCCAGGGTCTCGAAGAAGTGCTCTTCGCTGGAACCGTGAGGCATCGGGTAGTTGATGTTGTAACCCTCGCCATCGCCTTCGCCGCGCTCGTTCTCGAAACCCGTGACTACCGGGTAGAAGTTGGTGGGGTCACCGTGAATGGACACGTACAGCATGTCGCTGCGATCGTAGAAGATCTCCTGGATGCCCTGGCCGTGGTGCATGTCGGTATCCAGGATGGCCACCCGGGCAAAACGATCCTGCAGGTACTGGGCGGCAATGGCCGCGTTGTTCAGATAGCAGAAGCCCCCGGCCGCGTCACGGCGGGCATGGTGACCGGGCGGGCGGCACACGGCGTAGGACACCCGGTCGCCGGCCTTGATCGCGTCAGCAGCGCCGAGGGTGGACTGGGCGGACCAGTAGGCCGCCTCCCAGGTATGGGGGCCGATGGGCGAACTGCCGTCAGCCTGGTAGCGGGCCGCTTCCGCGAGAATACCCTGCAGGTGGTTGGGGGAGCGAACAAAGATGTTGGAAATCACCTCATCGCCCCAGTCCTCCTGCTCCATCCAGCGCCGGTGGGCGGATTCCAGGAAGCGCAGGTAACCCAGGTCGTGGATATCCGAGATGGGGCCGGCCCCCTGGTCGGCGGGCTGAAGCACTTCCACACCCAGCTCCTTCAGGCCCTCCAGCATCTGGCCGGTGCGGTCGGCCACTTCCTGGGGCTGACGCATCTGACCCCGGGTAAAGTACGTCTTGGGCGCGTGCAGGTCCTGTGACGGGTGAAAATACGCTTTCATGTTCCGGCCTCCTGAGAAGTCATGGTTTCAGACCAGTATAGATGGCTGACGCCGGCCTGCCCGGTCCGGGGCCTTGCCTTTACAGACGTGGCAAAGGCAGCCAATATGTTTGAAGAACTTTCTGGATCCTGCCCCGCATGTCAGGGCGATCAGCAGTTTCACAAGTAGTCTCACTCTCGGGCGTTTTCGTCAATACCCCTGACAGCTTCGAACACGCGATAGCAACTGTCTCTCAATCTGTCTTTGGAACAAGAGGAGTCACCATGATCGAGTCACCCCTGCTGAAAAACCTGAAAGGCTATATTGGCGGCCAGTGGAAAGCCACTGGCGACAATACCTTTGATGTGTACAACCCGGCCACGGGGGAAGTGCTCACCAGTGTGCCCTCGATGCCGGCTGAGGACGTGAAGGCCGCTATCGAGGCGGGCAAGTCCGCCCTGAAGCTCACCGAGCCCTATGCCATCGAAACCCGCCGCCAGTGGCTGGAGGGCATCCGCGATGCGCTGAAGGACAACCGCGAGGAAATCGGCCGCATCCTCTGCCTGGAACATGGCAAGCCCCTGAACGAGGCCCAGGGGGAGGTGGACTATGCCGCCGGCTTCTTCGACTATTTCTCGAAGACCATCGGCGACCTGAACTCCCACACCCTGGAAGAGAAGCCCCGGGACTGCACCTGGACTATCCACTACCGCCCGGTGGGTGTGGTGGGCCTGATTACCCCGTGGAACTTCCCCATCGGCATGATCGCCAAGAAGCTTTCCGCGGCCATGGCCGCCGGTTGCCCCTCGGTGATCAAGCCCGCCAGCGAAACCCCGCTGACCATGATTGCCATGTTCACGGTGATCGACGAGAACGTTGACCTGCCAGAGGGCATGATCAACCTGGTGATGGGCAAGGCCAGCGTCATCGGCAAGGAACTGTGCGAGAACCCGGACGTGCCCATGCTCAGCTTTACCGGTTCCACCGAAGTGGGTCGCAAGCTGATTGTGGACACCGCCGACCAGGTCAAGAAGCTGGCCCTGGAGCTGGGCGGCAATGCGCCCTACATCATCTTTGACGATGCCGACCTGGACAAGGCAGCCGATAACCTCATCGCCAACAAATTCCGCGGCGGTGGTCAGACCTGCGTCTGCGCCAACCGGATTTTTGTCCATGAGAAGGTCATGGACCAGTTCGCCAGTAAGCTGGCGGACCGGGTCAACAAGATGACCGTGGGCGATGGCATCAATGGCGATGTGGATATCGGTCCGCTGATCAACAGGGCCGGTTTTGACAAGGTGCGTGACCACCTGACCGATGCGTTGAAGAAAGGCGCCTCACTGGTGGCTGGTACCAAACCGGAAGAGTTGCCGACCGACAAGCTGTTCTTCCCGCCCACCGTGGTCTCCGGGGTCAAGCGCGACATGGCCTGCTTCCGCGAGGAAACCTTCGGCCCGCTGGTGCCCATGGTGTCCTTCAGCACCGAGGAAGAAGCCATCGAGATGGGTAATGACACCGAATTCGGCCTGGCCTCCTACGTGTTCACCGGTGACGAGGAGCGCGCCCAGCGCGTTGCCGGCGGCCTGCGCTTCGGCCACTGTGGCTGGAACACCGGTACCGGCCCGGCCCCGGAAGCCCCGTTTGGCGGCATGAAAGCCTCGGGCATTGGCCGTGAAGGCGGCACGGAAGGTCTGTTCGAGTTTGTTGAGCCTCAATCAGTGCCGCGGGGGTTCTGATCTGACTCTGGTCGTGCCCTCTTCACCCTCACCCCAGCCCCTCTCCCCTCAAGGGAGAGGGGCTAAAACTCCCGAAGCCTGCGTCATGCATTCCCTCTCCCTTGAGGGGAGAGGGCCAGGGTGAGGGTGAAAGCGGTCAAACGCCGGCGCTGAAATCCTCCCTCTCACCAATCCCCCATCCACGGGTGATATACTCGTGCCTCAATTTCAAACAGGCAGCGACAGCAGAATCCCATGGATGTCTCCCCCATCATCGACCCCCTGAACGACGCCCAGCGCGAAGCGGTCACCGCCCAGAATGACCACCTGCTGGTACTCGCCGGTGCCGGCAGTGGCAAGACCCGGGTGCTGGTGCACCGCATGGCCTGGCTGATGCAGGTGGACCAGGTGCCGCCCACGGGCATCCTGGCCGTCACCTTCACCAACAAGGCGGCGAAGGAGATGCGCTTCCGCATCGAACAGATGATGAATATCCCCACCCGGGGTATGTGGTTTGGCACCTTCCACGGTATTGCCCACCGCCTGCTGCGCGCCCATTATCAGGACGCCGGCCTGCCCGAGAATTTCCAGGTACTGGACAGCGACGATCAGCTGCGGCTGGTCAAGCGGGTGATGCGGGAGCTGCAGATCGACGAGGGCCGCTGGCCACCGCGCCAGGCCCAGTGGTTTATCAACAGCCACAAGGATGAAGGCCTGCGGGCGGACCATATCCAGGAAAACCCCGGCGACCACTTCACCAGCACCATGCTGCAGGTTTATCGCCAGTACGAGAAGCTCTGCAACCAGGGCGGCCTGGTGGATTTCGGCGAACTGCTGCTGCGCTCCCATGAATTGTGGCTGCACCGCCCGGAGCTGCTGGCCCATTACCAGCGCCGGTTCCAGCACATCCTGGTGGACGAGTTCCAGGACACCAACACGATTCAGTACGCCTGGCTGCAGATCCTGGCCAGCAACCGGGTACCCATCACCGTGGTAGGGGACGACGACCAATCCATCTACGGCTGGCGGGGCGCCAAGATCGAGAATATCCAGCAGTACCAGCGGGATTTCCCCAATGCCCGACTGGTAAGGCTGGAGCAGAACTACCGCTCCACCCAGCTGATCCTCAAGGCCGCCAACGCCGTGATCGCCAACAACCAGGGGCGCCTGGGCAAGGAGCTGTGGACTGACGGCCCGGACGGCGAGCCCATCAGCCTGTATGCCGCCTTCAATGAGATGGATGAGGCCAACTACATCGCCGACACCATCAGCGCCTGGGTGGACGAGGGCAACCTGCGCAGCGAGGCGGCCATTCTCTACCGTTCCAACGCCCAGTCCCGGGTGCTGGAAGAGTCCCTGATGCGCCAGGGCATTCCCTATCGGGTCTATGGCGGTCTGCGGTTCTACGACCGTCAGGAGATCCGCAACGCCATTGCCTACCTGCGGCTGGTGCATTATCGCCGGGATGACGCCGCCTTCGAACGGGTGGTGAACGTGCCCACACGGGGTATTGGTGCCAAGAGTCTGGGCGACCTGCGGGCTTACGCCACGGAGCAGGGTATCTCGCTTTGGGAAGCGTCGGAGCGGATGCTGGATGCCGGCGTGGTCAAGGGCAAGGCGCGAACCGGCCTGCAAAAGTTTATCGACATTGTCCAGACACTGACGGAAAAGGTGGACCAGTCCAGCCTGCAGGGCCTGATGAAGGAAACCCTGGAGCTAAGCGGCCTCAAGGATTACCACGCCAATGAAAAAGGGGAGAAGGGTCAGGCCCGGGTGGAAAACCTTGAGGAATTGGTCAACGCCCTGTCGGACTTCGAGGTGGACGATGGCGAGGATGCCCTGTCGGAGTTCATCGCCCAGGCCGCCCTGGACGCCGGCGAGGCCCAGGCGGACTCCCATGAGGACAGTGTCCAGTTGATGACCCTGCATTCCGCCAAGGGCCTGGAGTTCCCGCTGGTGTTCCTGGCCGGTGTCGAGGAGGGCCTGTTCCCCCACAGCATGTCGCTGGAAGAGCCGGGCCGCATGGAAGAGGAGCGCCGTCTGGCCTACGTGGGTATTACCCGGGCCATGAAGCGGCTGATCCTCACCTATGCCGAGTCACGACGCCTGTATGGCCAGGAAAAGTTTCACGCCCTGTCCCGCTTCGTGCGGGAGATACCGGCGGACTGTCTCCAGGAGGTGCGCCTCCGGAATACCGTCACCCGTCCGGCCATGGTGTCCCGGCCCAATGAAAGCCTGTTCGATTCCGCCCCCATGGAGCAGGCCGGCTTCAGCCTGGGGCAACGGGTGCGCCACCCCAAGTTCGGTGAAGGCATCGTGATGAACAGCGAGGGTAGCGGGCATCATACCCGGGTGCAGGTGAATTTTGATGATGGGGCCAAGTGGCTGGTCTTGGCTTATGCTCCGCTAGAAGCCTGCTGAGGTTGGGGGCTTCGTCCCGGCGCAGGGTGGCCTCCCCCTCTGGGAAAAAGAACTCGCTTCGCTCAGACACCTTTTTCCCGGCGGGGAAGGCCTCCCTGCGCCGGGACTGATCTAGTTGAGATTGAGCTCCTCACTCACTGACCTATCTTATTCAAAGGTTCGTGGCCGGACAGTATCCGGCTTCAGGAAATCCTTGTCGCCGGTGTTCGAGTGATCACCCAGCACCTTGCCATCGGAATCCCGTTTCTGGCCGTAGAGTGAATGCTTGTGGAAGGTGGGGCCGTACTTCTCCAGGGTTTCTGCCACGTCTCCGGTATAGCGCGGGTCCTGGGGGCGCTCCTGGCTACTGATGAAGTAGGCGATGTCCCACGCCTCCTGGTCGCTCAGTGACAGGGGCTGGCCGAGGGGCATGTTGTTCTTGATGAACCCTGCCGCTGTAAAGACCCGCACCAGACCTGCCCCCCAGTTATTGGAGTCGTCACCCCAGGGTGCGGGGAACACCGTTTTTTCCCCTACCTGCAGGCCTTCGCCATTGTTGCCGTGGCAGACAGCGCACTGCTCCTGGTAAAGCTGTTCACCACGTTCGTAGCTCAACGCCTCGGGGCGTTCCGGTGCTGGAAAACCGCGCCCGTAAATGGGCTGCTCAGGGTACATGGGTACGCCCCGAGCCAGCCATTGGTGGTAGGCGGCGAGGGCCAGCATATTGTCGCTGCCATACTCCGGCGGCTTGCCGTTCATGGAGTAGGTGAAGCAGCCGGCAATACGCTCCTCCAGGTTGTTGACGTGATCGTTCTTGCCGCGATAGCCGGGCAGGGTGACCGCAGCCGGCCAGACCGGCGCGCTGAACGGCATGCGACCTTCGCCCAGATGGCAGCTGGAACAGTTCATGTTGTTGAAGACGTTTTCTCCCCGCAGCTGCTGGGTATTGGTGAAGAGGTCGTGGCCACGCCGGATGGCCCGCTTCAGTTCCGGATGGACGTCTGACTGCTCCAGATCATTGAGTGTCGGTGGAATGTGCACCAGCTCATTATCCTTCGGTGCGGGATAGCCCAGCTCGGTCAGCGTGCTGAGGTAATCGTCGGTGTTGTCATTGGCGGAGACCAGGGCGGCAAAAAGTACAGAGCCGGCCAGCAGGGTGAGAGTAAAGATCGATTTCATGGCGGGGACTCCCTCAATTGGATTGCGGCGGTTGGGTTGCCAGCCAGGCCGCAACGGCCTGAATGTCGTCATCGCTCAGGCGTCTTGCGATGGTCCCCATGAGGTCCTGAGGGTCATTCGTCCGCTCACCGGCCTGCCAGGCCCTCAGTTGCGCCTCAATGTAGCCGGCATGCTGGCCAGCGATGCCCGGGAACACCGAACCGGCCCCCTGGTTGTCGGGGCCATGGCAGCTCTTGCATGACACGATATAGTCGGACCAGTCACCCTGCTCGGCCAGCAGGCGACCCCGCTGGAGCTGTTGCTCGCTGGCGCTGTCGCCGCCCTGTCCGGGTTTTGGCGTCAGTTCGCTGTAGTACCGGGCTACGTTGGCAATCTGCTGCTCTGAAAGCATGCTGGCAAACGGTTTCATGGTGGCGTTTTTTCGCTCCCCGGACTTGTATGCCTGAAGCTGCCTGGCCAGATAGGCGGCATCCAGCCCGGCCAGTTGTGGCCAGGATTCGCCCTGTTCATTGTGTTTTCCGGAGCCGTCCGCCTGATGGCAGCTGGTGCATACAGCCGCCGCTTCGGCACCCCTTGATGCGTTACCTTCGGTGGCGGCATGCGCCCACCCCGGTAGCGTAAGCGTGCTTAAAAAAAGAACTACAGCTGGCAGATAGTTCACGGTGAGCATCCCTCCCGGATCGTTGAGCATCGACTCCCATAGGAGTTTGGGTTATTTCCTGACCCCTTGCAGCCTTATTCGCCTGTCGGTTGACGTCAGTCAATTGAAGTATAGATGCTGTTTGCAGACGTGCAGGGAAGGACGCTAAGCGCCAGGGGGAGGGGCCTGGCGCCGGTGGGCTCCGGAGTCAGGCGGGAAACCTGTCCCGTGTCTTATTAGCGATGCGTACCAGTACCAGCATCAGCGGTACCTCAACCAGCACCCCTACCACCGTGGCCAAGGCAGCCCCGGACTGCAGCCCAAACAGGGCAATGGCAGCGGCCACCGCCAGCTCAAAGAAATTGCTGGCGCCGATCATCGCGCCTGGGGCCGCAATGCAGTGGCGCACCTTCCACAGCCGGGCCCAGCCGTAAGCCAGGAAGAAGATCAGGAAGGTCTGCACAATGAGTGGCACCGCGATAAGCACGATGTGCAAAGGGTTATTCAGGATGACTTCGCCCTGGAAGGCAAACAGCAGCACCAGGGTGATGATCAGGGCTGCCGGTGTGACCGGGCCCAGGCGCTTCATGAACACGTCGTCGTACCAGCGTTCGCCGCGACGGGCGATCAGCGTGCGGCGGGTGAGGTAGCCTGCGGTCAGCGGAATCACGATGTACAGCACCACCGACAGCAGCACCGTATCCCAGGGTACCTGGATATCCGATATGCCCAGCAGGAACACCACAATGGGCGCAAAGGCGAACAGCATGATGATGTCGTTCAGGGACACCTGCACCAGGGTGTAAGCCGCGTCGCCCCTGGTCAGGTAACTCCATACGAATACCATGGCGGTGCAGGGGGCAGCGCCCAGCAGGATAGCACCGGCCAGGTATTCGCTGGCCAGTTGCGGCGGGATAAAGGGCTCGAACACCACCATCAGGAAGAACCAGGCAATGGCAAACATGGTGAAGGGCTTGATCAGCCAGTTGACGATGGTGGTGATAGCCAGGCCTTTCGGCTCTTTCCTGACGCCCACGACCGCACTGAAATCAATTTGCGCCATCATGGGAAAGATCATCGCCCAGATCAGTATGGCAATGGGGATGGACACCTGGGCGTATTCGAAGCGGGACAGGGTTTCCGGCACCACGGGCGCCAGCTGCCCCAGGGCCACGCCGGCGATGATGGCCAGTGCGACCCATACAGACAGGTACTTTCCGAAAAGATCCATGCCGCCATGGGTGTCTTCGGCCGGGGTGGCGTCTGCGTTGCTGTTCATTGCCTGTTCCTCACATGGACCGCTGGTTGACGCGTTCTGATACTTCCTCGGCACTTTCCACCCGTTCGGAGTAACGGTCCGTCAGGTAATCGCTGCGATCCCGTATCAGCAGGGTGAATTTTACCAGTTCCTCCATCACGTCCACGATGCGGTTGTAGAAGGGGGAGGGCAGCATGCGGTCGTTATCATCGAATTCGGTAAACGCCTTGGGCACCGACGACTGGTTGGGGATGGTCACCATCCGCATCCAGCGCCCCAGCACCCGCAACTGGTTCACCGCGTTGAAGGACTGGGACCCGCCACACACCTGCATCACGGCCAGGGTCTTGCCCTGGGTAGGACGCATGCCGCCGATGGACAGGGGGATCCAGTCGATCTGGGTCTTCATGATGCCGGTCATGGCACCGTGGCGCTCCGGTGAACACCAGACCATGCCTTCCGACCACTCCGCCAGTTTCCGCAGTTCCTGCACCTTCGGATGAGAATCTTCCTCGGCATCCGCCAGCGGCAGCCCCCGCGGGTCAAAGATGCGGGGTTCGGCTCCCATGGCTTCAAGCAGGCGGGCGGCTTCCTCCACCACCAGGCGGCTGAAGGAACGCTCCCGCAGGGAACCATACAACAGCAGAATGCGCGGAGCGTGGTCCGCTGGCCTGTCAGAAAAGACCTGATCGTGACTCGGGGCATTGAAGGATGCCTGCCTGACGTTGGGGAGATCCGGGGTGCTCATTTTAGTGGGGAAATCCTTTACTCGTGGTGTTGT
Organism: Marinobacter lacisalsi; assembly: GCF_042651045.1. NCBI lineage: Bacteria > Pseudomonadati > Pseudomonadota > Gammaproteobacteria > Pseudomonadales > Marinobacteraceae > Marinobacter > Marinobacter lacisalsi. Next base: position 176,450 of record NZ_JBHSDI010000015.1, on the reverse strand, counting down.
TGATCCTATTATGCACAAAAATAGATATTCATAAAAACGAATATATGGAAAATCGTATGAAACGCCGTGTTCTGTTCGTCTGTACCGCCAATAGTGCCCGCTCGCTGATGGCTGAAGCCCTGCTGCGGGACATGGCCGGCGACCGGTTCGAGGTGGCCAGTGCCGGCACCGAGCCTACCTGTCCCCATCCCCTGGCCCTGCAGATGCTGTCGGAAGCCGGCATTGCCGTGGATGGACTGCAAAGCAAACAGCTGGCGGATCTGAAGGGGCAGTACTGGGATTATGTGATTACCCTTTGTGAGAAGGCGGCCAACGAGTGCGGAAACGTCTGCGAGCCTGCCCAGCAGATCGCCTGGGATTTTCCCGACCCGGTGCCGTCGAACCGGCACACCACCTTCGCCCTGACGTTGAAAGATCTGAAGGAGCGCCTGCGGCTGTTCACGCTGGTTCACCAGAAGGAAACCGGCCGCAAACCGGGACACTATCAACCGGTGGCGGTCTTCAAGGCGCTGGCGGACGAGTTGCGGCTGGCGGCCCTGCTGCTGATCCGCGATCAGGGAAAGCTGTGCGTGTGTGAACTAACGGAAGCCTTCGACGTTTCCCAGCCCAAGGTCAGTCGCCATCTGGCGACGCTTCGGGATGTGGGGCTGGTGGAAACTGAGCGTCATGGCCAATGGGTCTATTATTACCTTAACCCCGGTTTGCCAGACTGGGTGAGGCGGGTGCTTCAGGAAACGGCGCAGGCCAATGAGGCGCTGATCAAAGACCCGCTGACCCGGCTGAAGGCCATGGCGGACCGGCCGGAAGTCCCGTGCCCGTGATAGCAGGCTCCGCCCACGGAATTCATCGAATTGTCAGGAGAGCATTATGAGCAAGATCAAGGTAGGCATTAACGGTTTTGGCCGTATCGGCCGGCTCGCCCTGCGCGCAGCGTGGGGTGGGCCCGATCTGGAATTTGTCGCCATCAACGACCCGGGTGCCGACGCCGACACGCTGGCCCACCTGCTCAATTTCGACAGCGTTCACGGTATCTGGAACCATCAGGCCGACGCGGATGGCAACGATATTGTCATTGAAGGCCAGCGCATACGGATGACCCGGAACAAGGCCATCAGCGACACCGACTGGTCGGGCTGTGATCTGGTGATTGAGGCCAGTGGCGTCAACAAGACCGTCAAGGCGCTGCAAGGCTACCTGGACCAGGGTGTGAAGCGGGTTGTGGTCTCTGCCCCGGTCAAGGAAGCCGGCGCCAAGAACATCGTGATGGGTGTCAACGAAGACATCTTTGACCCGGCCACTGACCGCATCGTCACCGCCGCCTCCTGCACCACCAACTGTCTGGCGCCAGTGGTGAAGGTGATTCATGAGAAGCTGGGCATCAAACACGGGTCCATCACTACCATCCACAGCCTGACCAACACCCAGACCATCCTCGACGCGCCCCACAAGGATCTGCGCCGGGCCCGGGCCTGTGGCAGTTCGCTGATTCCCACCAGCACCGGCTCGGCCACCGCGATCATCGAGATCTTCCCGGAGCTGAAGGGCCGGCTGGATGGCCATGCGGTGAGGGTGCCACTGACCAATGCGTCGCTGACCGACTGCGTGTTCGAGGTGGAGCAGGCTACCGATCGCGATACGGTGAACCGGTTGCTCAAAGAAGCGGCGGAAGGCGAGCTGAAAGACATCATGGGCTACGAGGAACGCCCCCTGGTGTCCATCGACTACAAGACCGACCCGCGCTCGTCCATCGTTGATGCCCTGTCCACCATCGTGGTCAATGGCACCCAGGTGAAAATCTACGCCTGGTACGACAACGAGTGGGGTTACGCCAACCGCACCGTGGAACTGGCGCGCAAGGTGGGCTCTGCCTGATATGACGCCTTCCATCCGTCAGTACCTGGTCATTACCGGCAACTACTGGGCCTTTACCCTGACGGATGGGGCCCTGCGGATGCTGGTGGTGCTGCACTTCCACCAGCTCGGCTACTCACCCCTGGAAATCGCCCTGCTGTTCATCTTCTACGAGTTCTTCGGGGTGGTGACCAACCTGGTGGGGGGCTACCTGGGTGCCCGCATGGGCCTCAACCGCACCATGAACATCGGGTTGTTCCTGCAGATCGTGGCCCTCGGTATGCTCGCGGTACCTGCCTCCATGCTGATCGTGCCCTGGGTGATGGCGGCGCAGGCGCTGTCGGGTATCGCCAAGGACCTCAACAAGATGTCCGCCAAGAGCGGTATCAAGCTGCTGGTGCCTGATACCGATCAGGGCAAACTCTACAAATGGGTGGCCATTCTCACCGGCTCCAAGAACACCCTCAAGGGCGTCGGCTTCTTCCTCGGTGGCGTGCTGCTGATGGCGGCCGGCTTCAAAGGCGCAGTGGTCATCATGGCAGTGGCCCTCGGGCTGGTCTGGCTGCTCAGCCTGTTCTTGCTCAAGGAGGAACTGGGCAAGAGCAAGGCCAAACCGAAGTTCCGTGAAATCCTGTCGAAAAGCCGTGCCATCAACGTGTTGTCGGCGGCGCGGATGTTCCTGTTCGGCGCGCGGGACGTGTGGTTTGTGGTGGCCTTGCCGGTCTATCTGCACACGGTGTTCGGCTGGGACTTCTGGAAGGTGGGCGCGTTCATGGCCACCTGGATTATTGGCTATGGCTTCATCCAGACCATTGCGCCACGCATAACCGGCAATATGGAAGACAAACAGCCGGCGGTGCTATGGGCCGCCGCCCTGGCCCTGGTTCCGGCCGCCATTGCTGTTGGCCTGATGGCGGGCTGGCCGCCACAGGTTGTGGTGGTCGGCGGTTTGCTGCTGTTCGGCGTGCTGTTCGCTATCAACTCGTCCCTGCACAGCTACCTGATTGTCAGCTATGCCCGGGGCGATGGCGTGTCGCTGGATGTGGGTTTCTACTACATGTCCAATGCCGCCGGACGTTTGCTGGGCACCATCCTGTCCGGCTGGGTTTACCAGGCCTATGGGCTGGAGGCCTGTCTGTGGATTTCCGCCGGGTTGGTGTCGGTCGCTGCGCTGTTATCCCTGATGTTGCCCGAGAGGCGGTACGCGTTGGCGTCGTGAATGGCCTTACTTTCAGGCCCCGACCCTGATAAAATCCGCGCCCTGTTTTGAGCAACACTTCATTTTTGTCAACGATACTGATACCCGACTGTGACGATCCTTCCGCCCTAGCGTGCAAGCTCCCCCTTCGTTTACCTGTTGAGCAAGGTTCAAACTGCTATTCCGTATGCCGTGACAGTGACCCGGCCGGATCATGTGGTGACCTTTGTCCATCCAGGCCCTGAATTTTTCCAACAATAAAACCGGATGCGGGCAGGGCGCCTGTAGCCAGTCTCTTTTGTTTTTACTTTTGACCGGAATTTCAGCCCATGATGAATCGACTACGAACAAACTGGTTTTCCAACATACGGGGCGATCTGCTCGCCGGTATCGTGGTGGCACTGGCCCTGATTCCCGAGGCCATCGCCTTTTCCATTATTGCGGGCGTGGATCCGAAAGTGGGCCTTTACGCTTCCTTCTGTATCGCGGTTGTGATCGCCTTTGTCGGCGGGCGCCCGGGCATGATTTCCGCCGCCACCGGCGCCATGGCCCTGCTGATGGTGACCCTGGTGAAGGAGCATGGTCTGGAATACCTGCTGGCCGCCACCCTGCTGACCGGGGTGCTGCAGATTGCCGCCGGCTACCTCAAGCTGGGCGCCCTGATGCGCTTTGTCTCCCGCTCGGTGGTCACCGGCTTCGTGAATGCCCTGGCCATCCTGATCTTTATGGCGCAACTGCCGGAACTGACCGGCGTCACCTGGCATGTCTACGCCATGACTGCCGCCGGTCTGGGCATTATCTACCTGTTTCCGATGATCCCGGTGGTTGGACGAATCCTGCCGTCGCCGCTGATTTGCATTGTGGTACTGACCGGTGTGGCCATGTGGTATGGCATCGACATTCGCACCGTGGGTGATATGGGAGAGTTACCGGATACCTTGCCCATCTTCCTGTGGCCGGATGTGCCCGTGAATCTGGAAACCCTGATGATCATTTTGCCCTATTCGATGGGCCTGGCCGTGGTTGGCCTGCTGGAGTCCATGATGACGGCGACCATTGTGGATGACCTGACGGACACCCCCAGCGACCGGAACCGGGAATGCAAGGGTCAGGGCATCGCCAATATCGGTTCTGGCCTGCTTGGCGGCATGGCCGGCTGCGCGATGATTGGTCAGTCCATTATCAACATCAAGTCCGGGGGACGTACCCGCTTGTCCACCCTTACCGCCGGTGTGTTCCTGCTGGTGATGGTGCTGGTGCTGGACAAGTGGCTGGTGCAGATTCCCATGGCCGCCCTGGTGGCGGTGATGATCATGGTGTCCATCGGTACCTTCAGCTGGGGTTCCATCAAGAATCTCAGGGAGCATCCGCTGTCCACCAATATTGTCATGGTGGTGACCGTAGTCGTGGTCGTGGCCACCCATAACCTGGCCTTCGGTGTGCTGGCCGGCGTGTTGCTGGCGGCACTGTTCTTTGCCAACAAGGTGGGCCACTACATGGTGGTTACCTCCGATTACGAGGACGCGACCGATACCCGTCGGTACAACGTGGTTGGGCAGGTCTTCTTCAGCTCCTCCGAGAAATTCATAGAGTCGTTCGACTTCAAGGAAGCCGTCGATAACGTGGTCATCGACCTGAGTCGGGCCCATTTCTGGGACATAACCGCCGTTGCCGCGCTCGACAAGGCCGTGGTCAAGTTCCGCCGGGAAGGCTCCGATGTGGAAGTCATCGGGCTGAACGAAGCCAGCGCCACCATCGTGGACCGGTTCGGTGTCCATGACAAACCGGACGCCGTAGAACGTCTGATGGCCCACTAACGGAGTTGAAACGATGACAGTAGAAAATCGTGAAACCGGGGCCCAGAAGCCCCTCAATGTCGTAGCCTGCATCGATGGCTCCAAAGCGGCACTGGCAGTGTGTGATTACTCGGCCTGGGCCAGCCGCAGGATGGGCGACCCTCTGATGCTGCTGCATGTACTGGATGACGAGAAATACCCGGCCAGAACCGATATGAGCGGCAACATTGGTCTGGGTAGCCGTGAGCAGTTGCTGGAAGACCTCGTGCAACTGGACCAGGAACGCAGCAAGCTGGCCCTCAAACACGGGCACCTGTTGCTGGATGAAGCTGAAAAGCGGGTGCGGGCGGCCGGTGTGGATAACCCGGGCAAGCGCCAGCGGCACGATGAACTGGCCAGCTCGCTGGTGGAGATCGAGCCCGAGTCCCGGTTGTTTGTGCTGGGCCTGCACGGTGAGAGCAGCCCGGCAACCGGCGGCCATGTCGGCAGCCAGCTGGAAACCGTGATTCGCAGTGTGCACCGGCCGGTCTTCCTGGTGCCGGATGAGTACAGCGAACCGCGCAGCGCCATGCTGGCCTTTGATGGCAGCTCCACCGCTTTCCGGAGCATCGAACTGCTGGCCGGTACGCCGGTGTTCAAAGGCATGCCCGTGCATCTGGTGATGATCGGCTCGGACAAAGAGGAACACCGGGCGCAGCTCAACAAAGCCGAAAAGGCGCTGGCTGCCCAGGGCATGGAAGTACACCTGGCCATACGCGAGGGCGATGTGGAGCAGACCCTGCATGCCTACCAGGAAGAGCACGATATTGATGTGCTGATCATGGGCGCCTACGGCCATTCCCGCATCCGCCGGTTCCTGGTGGGCAGTACTACCACCAGGATGCTGGAAACCGCCAGGAAACCGTTGGTGATACTCCGTTAGACCAGACTGGTAATGCCATCGCCTGCCGGACAGTCGCCTGAAACGCGGCCGAACGTGTCAATCGGTCACAGGCGGGCCTGGATGGAGCATCGGTATACTCCCGCCCGGATTACATTCGTTCAGGGGAGTTTCCATGTCTCGCAGGCATTCGTACTGGTTGGTTGGGGTGAGTCTGGCATGTCATTTCCCGGCGGTATTCGCCGAGGAAACGATTCTTGATGCCATCATGGTAAATGCGGGCACAGGACAAAACCTGCACCAGGGCAGCGCTGTTGTTGACGATGCAACCTTGCAGGCTCTGCGCTCCGCCACCAGTGATTCCGCCAGCCTGTTAGGCAATGTGCCGGGCCTGACGATTAACGGTGCCGGTGCTGTGTCCGGCATCCCGTCCATCCGGGGGCTGGCCAACGATCGGCTGCGGATAAAGGTGGACGGCATGGATCTGATCCCGAGCTGCCCCAACCAGATGAACCCGCCTATGTCTTACGTGGATCCGAGCAATGTGGGAGGGATCAGGGTTTTTGCTGGCATCTCCCCCGTCAGTAGTGGTGGCGACAGTATCGGAGGCACCATCCTGGTTGAGACGCGCGCCCCTGAATTCGCCACACCGGGCGAAGGCGACCTTGCCAAAGGTGAGCTGGGTGCTTTCTATCGGAGCAACAACGACGCCTATGGCGGCAACGCAGCCGCCACCTATGCAACCGAGACCGCGAGTATCAGCTATAACGGCAGCTGGAGTCAGGCTGACAACTATCGCGCGGGTGATGACTTCAAAACGTCCGGGGCGACGGGCCGGGTGGGTCATACGCTGCCCCTGGACGAAGTTGGTTCGACAGCCTATGAAACGCAGAATCATACCCTGGGGTTAGCGGTCAGGCGCGGAAGCCACCTGTTCGATGTTGAGCTGGGCTACCAGGATATGCCCGAGCAGCTGTTCCCCAACCAGCGTATGGACCTGGTGGACAACGAGCAGAAGCGTGGCAGTCTGGGCTGGACCGGTGGTTTTCCCTGGGGGATCCTGGAGGCTCAGGTTTATCACGAGCAGGTTGACCATGTCATGGACTTCGGGCCGGACAAGCGCTTCTGGTATGGCATGGACTCAATGTCGCCAGAAGTGGGTACACCTTGTTCACCCGTCGGTGCGAGCTGCGCGGCAGGCATGCCGATGTACACTGAGAGCAGAACCACCGGAGCCAGCCTCCATGCGGAAGTTGACCTGACACCGGGCAACCTGTTGCGGGTGGGGGCCGAGGTCCAGGCCTACCGCCTTGATGACTACTGGGAGGCCTCCGGAGGCGGTATGTGGCCGGGCACATTCCTGAACATCAATGACGGTCAACGTGATCGAAACGCGCTGTTTGCCGAGTGGGAGTCGCAGTTGAACCCGCAATGGCTGGGGCTGCTGGGTGTTCGCTACGAGCGGGTGACAACCGAAGCCGGTAAGGTGCATGGCTACCAGACGACGACACCGGCGCCGGGAAGCCAGGCGGACAGGTTTAACGCCAGTGATCGCGAACAGGTCGACAACAACTGGGATGTGACTGCCCTGGCGAACTACCGCCACAGCGACATGCTGGATATTGAGCTGGGGGCCGCCCGCAAGGTTCGCTCGCCGAACCTTTACGAGCGCTATACCTGGTCCACCGGGGCCATGGCGGCGATCATGAACAACTTTGCCGGTGACGGTAATGGTTACGTTGGCGATCCGGGCCTGGAGCCTGAGAAAGCCTACACGGTCTCGGCCAGCGTTAACTGGCACTCACCGGATCACCGCTGGGAGCTGGAGCTGAGCCCCTACTACACACGGGTGGTGGACTACATCGATGCCGTGGCCCTCGACCCGGCAACCTTCCAGCCGGAAACCTTCAACGTTCTCCAATACGCGAACCAGTCAGCTCGCCTGTACGGTATTGACCTCTCCGGCAAGTCATTGCTGGCCCGGAATGACTGGGGGACCTGGGGGCTCGAAGGCATGGTCAGCTACGTCAATGGTAAAAACCGCGATACAGGCGACGAGCTCTACAACATGATGCCGCTAAATGGCCGTTTTACACTCACCCACCAGCAGGTTGGCTGGGACAATGCGATCGAATGGGTGTTGGTAAGCAGCAAGGATGACGGCTCGGAGGTGCGCAACGAAATACCGACTCCGGGTTATGGTCTGCTCAACCTGCGTACCAGCCATTCCTGGGAAAACGTGCGCGTGGACCTGGGCGTCGAGAACCTGATGGACAAGCTCTACTACCTGCCTACGGGAGGTGCCTACACAGGGCAGGGCTCGACCATGAGTATAACGGGTGTTGACTGGGGCGTTGCCGTGCCCGGTATGGGTCGTTCGCTCTATGCCGGAGTGACCGTGACGTTCTGACCGTGTTCCCTGCTTCCAGCACTGCCGGAATCCGGGCATTCCGAGTCGGGTTGCTGTTCTCCGCCCTGGCGCACGTGGTGGTTCTGACCGCGCTCGTGATCCAAGTGCACGAGGCCGACGTTCAGGTAGAGCAGCACGAGTCCGCCACCCTGAACCTGACGGTGGCTCAGACGGTGCCTCCCGCCCCGTCGCCACCACCGGAAGCAGCGTCCGTCGTGGAGCCACTGCCCAAGGTGACGCCAGAACCGGTAGTGGCTGCACACAAGCCTTCGTCAGCATCCAGCCCGGAGGACGTGGAACCGGCATCGAAACCGGAGCCTGCGCCCTCGCCGCAGCCGAAAGCGCGTCCTCAGCCGTCGGTAAAAGAGCCGGAATCTCCCCGAGCTGATCCGGCACCACCTGTTTCCGAGGTTCCACAGCCGAAGCCTGAAAGCGCCGCACGTCCTCAGGTAGCGAATGTAAGCGCTGCGTCGTCCAACGTGCCGGAGGCACCGGAAGCCTCCCCGGCCCCCAGGACCGAAGTGCCGGACAGCCAGGCACGGGAACGTTACCTGGAAGCCCTTGCCACCCGGATACATCAGCAAAAATTCTACCCGCGTCTGTCCCGCCGTTTCGGGGAACAGGGCAGGGTGGTCGTCAGTTTCGTGATTCAGCGCAGTGGAGAGCTGAGCGACATCCGGGTGGTCGAGTCCTCCGGTTATCCGGGGCTTGATGATGCAGCGATCGAGGCCTTGCGGCGGGTATCACCTTTTACGAAGATCCCGGCTTCTGTCGGTCAGGACGTCTGGCCGATCAGGCTTCCTGTCGAATTCAGCTTAAGTCGATAGTGAGGCAATAGGTTATGGTGAGTTTGCGATCGCCTGTCGGTGGATCCATGGTCAGGGGGGGGGGGCAGGATGCCGGCCCAGGGGGCAGTTAGTGTGGCCTCCTGCTATTTTGTTCATACTCAATGTAAGGACGCTGCTGCCCTGTTAAACTTTGATCAGTCGATGGAATATTCTTATAACTTTTTGCGAGGTTGGCATGCGTCATCCCGGTCGCCTTTTCACCACTCTGTTCCTGATCGTGCCAGCGCTGGCTGCCGCGCAGCCTGCCTTTGACGTCGTTGAGCGCCGTTCGTTTCAGGAAACGGTCCATCTTGATGGCCTGATTGAAGCAGTCCAACAGAGTACTGTCTCTGCCCAGACCAGTGGTACCGTGCAGAGGCTGCCCTTTGACGTTGATGACTCAGTTGCCGCCGGGGATCTGATTGTCCAGCTTGAGGACAGTGAACAACGCTCCCGCCTGCGCCAGGCCCAGGCCGGGCTGGAGGAAGCCGAAGCGGCGCTTGCCGATGCGCGGCAACGGTTCGAGCGGATCGAGGCGGTTCACGAACGGGGGCTGGTGTCCCGCCAGGAGTTCGATCAGGCCCGCAATAACCTCGCGGCCGCCAGGGCCAGGGTGGATCGCGCCAGCGGAGCGGTGTCCGAAGCACAGGAGCAGCTGTCCTATACCCGTGTGATGGCGCCCTATGGCGGCATTCTCACCGAGCGCCACGTGGAGGTGGGAGAATCTGTCAGCCCCGGTCAGCCCCTGCTCAGCGGCCTGTCGCTGGAGCAACTCCGGGTCGTGGTGGATCTGCCACAAAAGTATGTGGAACTGGCCCGCACCGAGCGTCAGGCCCGGGTGACCCTGGCAGATGGACGGGTGCTGGAAACCGGTGAAATGACGTTCTATCCGTATGCCAACCCGCAAACCCATACCTTCCGCTTGCGGATGCGCCTGAGTGAACCCAATGGCTCCCTGTTTCCCGGCATGCTGGTGAAGGTTGGCGTGCCAGTCGCAAGTCGTGAGGTTCTCTGGGTTCCGGCCAGCAGCCTGATTCATCGCAGCGAACTGAGGGCGGTATTTGTGCTGGATAACCAGGACCGGCCGAGGCTGCGCCAGGTGCGTACCGGGGTTCGTGATAACGGTCGGCTGGAGATCCTGGCAGGGGTGAGTGAGGGCGAGCGGGTGGTAACAAACCCTTCGGACCTGGTTGGCAGTGATCAGCTCAATCCCGTTACCGGGCCGGGCACCACGGAGGCTCGTCAGTGAGCCGGGACCTGCCACCTGTAGGACCATCCGGTGCCATTGCCCGGGTTTTCCAGGACAATCATCTCACCCCCTTATTGGCGATTCTGGCGATTATCCTCGGCATTCTGGCCGTGGTGGTCACCCCGAAAGAGGAAGAGCCCCAGATTGACGTCACCATGGCCGATATCATGGTGGCGTTTCCTGGCGCCAGTACCCGGGAGGTGGAAAGTGCCATAGCCACGCCCGCCGAGCAGGTCATGAGCGAGATCGAGGGCGTGGAGCATGTCTACTCGGTGTCGCGGCAGGGGCAGGCAGTCGTCACGGTTCAGTTTGAGGTCGGGATACCACGCCAGGAAGCACTGGTGCGGTTGTACAACCAGGTCTATTCAAACCAGGACTGGTTGCCGGCCGACCTGGGCGCGACACAGCCGGTGATCAAACCCAAGGGCATTGACGACGTTCCGGTGATGACCCTGACCCTCTATGATCCGGTCAATGGCCACACCGGCGAGGAGCTTACCCCTCTTGCCCACATGCTGGAAGTTGCCCTGAAGCGGGTTCCGGGCACCCGGGATGTGTATACCACCGGCGGCATTCCGGACCGGGTCGATATCCGTTTTGATCCGGCCCTGCTGGCCGGCTTCAACCTCACCATCGACGATCTGCGTAACGCGCTGACCGCCGCCAACACCAGCAGTCAGGAGGCCCGGATCACCCGGGATAATCTGTCCATTCCGGTTCAGGCGGGCACTCTGCTGACGTCGGCAGACGACGTTCGCCGCCTGGTGGTGGGCATGCACGATGGCTCGGCCGTGTACCTGGAGGATGTCGCCGATATCAGCCGGGGCGGCACCGTGGCCGACCAGAGCGTGATGACCGGCTTCGGGCCGGCCCACGATGCCGGCAAAGCGGGCCGCCCCGGCGATGTGTACCCCGCCGTTACCCTTGCCATCGCCAAGAAGCCCGGCGAAAACGCGGTCAATATCACCACGGCCATTGAGCAGCGGCTGGAGCAGTTACGCAATCGCGCGTTACCTGAGGGTGTGGCCGTGCTGGTCACCCGGGACTATGGGGTAACCGCCTCCCAGAAAGCCCGCAAGCTGATAACGGACCTGATCTCCGCCACTCTGTGCGTGGTGCTGCTGGTGCTGGTGGCCATGGGCTGGCGCCAGGCCCTGATCGTGGGGCTGGCGGTTCTGATTACCCTGTTGCTTACCCTGGTGTTTTCCTGGGCCTGGGGCTTCACCCTGAATCGGGTATCGCTGTTCGCGCTGATTTTCTCCATCGGCATACTGGTGGACGACGGTATTGTGATTACCGAGAACATCAACCGTCGTATACAGAACTCCCGGCGAGCGGTGAAGGATATTATTCCCGTTGCCGTCGACGAAGTCGGGACGCCTACCATCATGGCGAGTCTGACCATCATGGCGGCGCTGCTTCCGATGGCGTTTGTCAGCGGTCTGATGGGGCCCTACATGAGCCCGATTCCGATTAATGCGTCGGCGGGTATGGTGTTGTCCCAGATCGTGGCCTTTGTGGTGGCGCCCTGGCTGGCCTTCCGGCTACTGAAACACAAGAAAGGTGAGCTGGCGGCCGAGGCGGATGAGGCATCCAGCTCCGCGGACGGTGTCAGCCCTGTCTCCCTGCGTGTTTTTCGGACGGTTCTGGGGCCGTTCCTGGGCGAGCACCCCTGGCGGCGTCGCGGGCTTGGGCTGGCTGTGGTGGGCCTTACCGTGGCGGCTGCCTCCCTGCCGGTATTTCTGGTGGTGATCCTGAAGATGCTGCCTTTCGACAACAAGTCCGAGCTGCAGGTGGTGGTGGATATGCCCGAGCGCACCCCGATGGAGCAGACCCAGCGGGTGCTGATGGAAATGGGCCGCCACCTGGAGACCGTCGAGGAGGTGTCCAGCTGGCAGACCTATGCCGGTACATCCTCTCCTATCAACTTTAACGGACTGGTACGCCAGTACTACCTGCGTAGCGACCCTTATCAGGGCGATATCCAGATCAATCTCAGCCATGAGGAAAACCGGGATCGCCAGTCCCACGACATCGCCCAGTCCTTGCGGGCACCCCTGACCGAGATTGGTGACCGATACGGCGCCAGCGTGAAAATGGTGGAAGTACCCCCGGGGCCGCCGGTGCTGTCACCGGTGGTGGCCGAAATCTACGCCGTGGACGGAGCGCGCCGGGCAGAGCTGGCACGCCAGGTGGCCAGGAAGATGGCGGAAGTTGACGGCCTGGTGGATATTGATACCACCCTCGAGTCGCCCACAAGGCAGTGGGAGATCGAGGTGGACCGGGATCGTGCCGCGCGGCTCGGGGTGTCCCAGGCCCAGGTGGTCAGTGCGTTGCAGACGGCACTTGGCGGGGCCGGCGTCAGCTTCCTGCATGACGATCACGCCAAGTATCCCGTGCCGATACGGGTCGTTCTTGGCGAAGGTGACAAGGCCCGGCCGTCGGTACTGCTTTCCCTTAATGTGCGTAGTCGCGCCGGTAACCTGGTCCCGTTGGCGAGCATTGCCGAGGTTCGGGAAGCGGACTGGATGGGGGCGATCTATCACAAGAACCTGCTGCCGGTGACCTATGTTACCGCGGATATGGCCGGCGACACCGACTCGCCGCTGTACGGTATGTTTGCCATGGTGGAGCGGCTGAATCAGCAGGAAGGTGCCCCGGAACAATACTTTATCGACCAGCCACCGGTGCCGGAAAAAGGCACCCTGAAGTGGGACGGTGAGTGGCAGATCACCTACGAAACCTTCCGCGATATGGGAGCCGCCTACAGCGTGGGTATCTTCATGATTTTCGTGTTGCTGGTGGCGCAGTTCCGGTCCTACATCCTGCCCCTGGTCATCATGGCGCCGATCCCGCTGACACTGATCGGGATCATGCCCGGCCACGCCCTGCTGGGTCGCGAGTTCACCGCCACCAGCATGATTGGCATGATTGCCCTGGCCGGCATTATCGTACGCAACTCCATCCTGCTGGTGGTGTTTATCCGGCAGATGATTGATGAGGGTGTGGCGTTGGACGAAGCGGTGGTTCTGGCCGGGGCCGTGCGCATCAAACCCATCGCCCTGACGGCCATTTCGGCGATGGTGGGCGCTTACTTCATCCTGAATGATCCGATTTTCAACGGCCTGGCGATATCGTTGATCTTTGGTCTGGCCATGTCCACCCTGCTGACTGTTCTGGTGGTGCCGTTGCTGTACTACACCCTGGCCCGCTGCAAATGGGTCTAGTGCCCAGTCTGGTTAGTTCGCGACCGGTTCGTGAATTACCCGGGCGGGATACTGGTGGGCCAGTAGCGGGGCAGCCATTTCAGGTACGCTGTCATGCCAAACAGTTCCACCAGCGACTGGAATACAATCACCACCACCGCCGGTGCCCACAGGTCGGGCAGGGCGATGGCAAAGGGCAGCACCACGAAGGAATTGCGGGTGCCAAAGCTGAACGCCAGGGTTTGTCCCCGGGGGCCGGGCAACCGGAAGGCACTGCTCAGGAGCCTGCCCACCAGCGCGGCAGCCACCAGGTAGAGTGAAAAAATCACCAGTAACACCGGCAGCATGCGCCCGGTCTCCAGCACCAGGCTGATCTGTGATGCCGCGATCAGGAAAACCACCAGCGCCAGCAGGGGCACCGGTAGCCAGCCCAGTGCCCGGACATACCCCGTAAAGGTGGGCCGTTTGTCGACGGTCTTTTCGGTGAGCCAGGCCAGCAGTAACGGGAGCAGGATCAGCCCGAAGAACACCGGCAACAGGTGCCCGGTCAGGTTGGCACTGACCATCTCCTCGCCAAGAAACAGCCAGAGATACAGTGGCAGCATCACGATCTGAAGGATCAGCAGGATCGGGCTGGCGGCAATGGCCCGGGTACTGTCACCGCCGCCGAGATGGGTAAAGCTGATAAACCAGTCGGTACAGGGCACCAGCAGCACCAGCAGGATGCCCAGCCGGACGGCCGGGTCCGCGGGCGCCAGCAACAGCAGCAGCCCGACGATGCCGGGCATGATAACGAAATTGCCCAGCACCAGAGCCATGTTGAACCGCCCGTCACGGAAGGCGGCGGCCAGGTGGGTAAGCGGCACCTGGGTAAAGGTCGCGTAGAGCAGCACGCCCAGCACCGGCCACAACAGGGCCTCAAAGGTAGTGGTCACCGCCGGCCAGGCCCAGCCAATCGACATGCCTGCCAGGATGTTGGTCAGGTACAGCCAGACCTGATGCTTTTCCAGCACGTCTTGCATGAGGCACTCATGGAGCTGGTTAAGGTAACGGAGGCGATCTGGGCCCGTTCAGGCGCTCTGGTCAGGGACTTCACGAATGCGGCCATGTTCATCGATGGCCACGTACACGAACAGTCCTTCAGTCACCTTGTGTGGCCCCTTGCTGTGCCGGTCGCGGGTCCAGACTTCCACGTGTATCTTCATGGAGCTGCGGCCGATATCCACCAGCTCGCAATAACAGCCCACCTGGGCGCCGATGCGCAGGGGTGAGAGGAACTCCATACGGTCCATGGCCACGGTGGCATTGCGGCCCCGCGAAATGCGACCAGCCAGGGTGCCGGCGGCGGTATCCATCTGCTGCACCAACCAGCCAGCGTAGATATCGCCATTGGCGTTGGTGTCGGCGGGCAGGGGCACCACCTGAGTAATCAATTCGCCCCGGGGGGAGGGCTTGTCGTCGTCATAGTCAGTCATTGAGCGCTACCTGTGTTGTTGTTTGCTGAGCATGGTATTCATCATACCGGCGTGTGCAAGTGAAATTGACAGATACGTGGAAATTAACTTTGCGGGTGTAACAAAGTTGTCACAGACTATCCGTAATCTGCCAACCATCGGACAACCCGACGTCATAAAAACGATGGAGACTCAAGGTATGAAACTGAGATCAGCACTTGCTACCGCAGCACTGGCCGGCGCCGTAGCCGCCGTATCCGCCCCGGCAATGGCCCGGGATACCATCAGCATTGTGGGTTCTTCCACTGTTTATCCATTTGCTACCGTTGTCGCCGAGCGTTTTGGTGCCAACTCCGACTTCCCGACACCCAAGCTGGAATCCACCGGCTCCGGCGGCGGTCTGAAGCTGTTCTGCCAGGGTATTGGTACCCAGCACCCGGACATTACCAACGCCTCCCGTCGCATGAAGCCGTCCGAGTTCGAGCTGTGCGCGAGCAACGGCGTTGAAGCCATTACCGAGTTCCGTATCGGTTCTGACGGTATCGTCATTGCCAGCTCCCAGGACGCAGAGAACCTGGACATCACTCTGGAGCAGCTGTTCCTGGCCCTGGGCGAGAAGGTTCCGTCCCCTGACGACGAGAACAAACTGGTGGCCAACCCCTACGAGAAGTGGAGCGATATTGACTCCAGTCTGCCCAACAAGCCGATCCGGGTAATGGGCCCGCCCCCGACCTCCGGTACCCGTGACTCCTTCAACGAGCTGGCGCTGCAGGGCGGCTGTGAAGACCTGCCGGCTGTGGCGGACATGAGTGAAGACGACATGGAAGGCGTATGCCAGAGCATTCGTGAAGACGGCGTCTTTATCGAAGCCGGCGAGAACGACAACCTGATCGTTCAGAAGCTGATCGACGACACCACCATGTACGGCGTCTTCGGTTACAGCTTCCTGGAAGAGAACTCTGACCGTCTGCAGGCGGCTACTCTCAATGGCAAGGTTCCGACCGCGGAAGCAATTGCTGCTGACGATTACCCGGTTGCCCGGTCCCTGTTCTTCTACGTGAAGAAAGCTCACATTGGTGTGGTTCCCGGTATCGCCGAGTACGTTGAGGAATTTACCAGCATGGGTGCCATGGGCCCCAACGGCTATCTGAAGAGCGTGGGCCTGATCGTTCCGCCCCGTGATGCTCTGATGGATCTTCAGGACAAGGCAGAGAGCATGCCGAACCTCAGCAAGGACGAGCTGATGTAAGCGCCGACCCCGGTCGGATGTTCCGGAGGGTGCGGGTCCTGAGGGCCCGCACCCTTTGGCGTATGTGAACAGGTCAGTGCGAAGGCGGCTCCAACGCCTTACACTAGCTGGCCCGTAAATATCAGAACACGGACATTTGCATGCAAGCGGCCAATCTTTTTCTGTTGACGTTGGTGATGGCAATGGTGGCATACGGGCTGGGGTATGCCCGTTCCCGTTCCCTGGCCATGCCTCTTGGCGGTATCCGTCACCTGAAATCCCTGCCCTTCTATTATGGGGCCCGGGCAGCACTGTGGTGCGGTATTCCCGCGTTGATCGTGCTGGCTCTCTGGGCCGCGTTCCAGGGCAAGGTCATTCAGTTGCTGGTGGTGGGTTCCCTGCCGCCGGACATGCTCCCCGATTCGGATGGTGCCGCCAGCCTGATGCTGAGCAAGATCAGCAATGTGGCCAGTGGGGCACTGCCGGCAGAGTTCGCTGAGCCGGCGGTGGTCGAGGCCGCTGAGCGTCTGTCGGCTCTGCGTACCCAGAGCCGCTATTACATGACCGCACTGGTGCTGTCGGTCGCCGTGCTGGCGGGTTTCCTCGGCTGGGTACGGATCCGGCCCCGGCTCAACGCCCGGGTCCAGGTGGAAACCACGCTCAAGTGGATTTTCTTCTCCTGTGCGGCCCTGGCCATCCTGACTACCCTGGGCATCATCTTCTCGGTGTTCTTCGAAACGGTGCGCTTCTTCGGCAAGATCTCGTTCTTCGAATTCATCTTCGGCACCCACTGGAGTCCACAGACCGCGCTAAGGGCGGATCAGGTGGCGGCCGAGGGTGCCTTTGGCATGATTCCGCTGTTTACCGGCACACTCCTTATTTCCGCCATCGCCATGCTGGTGGCGGTACCGGTGGGGCTGATGTCGGCCATCTATCTGTCCGAGTACGCCAGCAAGCGGGTCCGCGGGGTGGTGAAGCCGCTATTGGAGCTTCTGGCGGGTATACCGACGGTGGTGTACGGCTTCTTTGCTGCCCTCACCGTGGCCCCGTTTATCAGCAACTTTGCGGCTTCCCTGGGTATTAATGCTTCCTCACAGAGCGCCCTGGCAGCCGGTGGGGTGATGGGCATCATGATCATTCCCTTTGTGTCATCCCTGTCTGACGATGTGATCAATGCGGTACCCCAGACACTCCGCGACGGCTCGCTGGCGCTGGGCGCCACCCAGTCCGAGACCATGAAGAAGGTAATCTTTCCCGCGGCCCTGCCGGGCATCATGGGGGGGATCCTGCTGGCGGTCTCACGGGCTATTGGCGAAACCATGATCGTGGTGATGGCGGCGGGCCTTGCGGCCAACCTGACCGCCAACCCGCTGGAAACCGTGACCACGGTCACTGTGCAGATCGTGACCCTGCTGACGGGCGACCAGGAGTTTGACAGCGCCAAGACCCTGGCGGCCTTTGCCCTGGGCGCCATGCTCTTCCTGTCCACCCTGATTCTTAACGTGTTGGCCCTTCATATCGTACGCAAATACCGGGAACAGTATGAATAACCAGGAAACACAGGCGGAGATTGTCCGCAAGTCGCTGAAACGCCGGTATCGCAAGGAGCGCCGGTTCCGAGCCTATGGCATTGTCGCGATCGCCATTGCCCTGGCGGCACTGGTGGTGCTTTTCACCGATATCATCAGCAAGGGCCATACGGCCTTTATCAAGACCACCATCACCATGGAAGTGAACATTGATGGTGAAATGATGTATCTGGATGACGCTACCGACCCGCGGCAGATGAAGAACGCGGACTTTGTCGAACCGCTGATCCAGTCGCTGATGCGGGAGATCCCTGGCGCCACAGAGTCTGACCGCAGCGCACTGCGGGACCTGATCAATCCCTACGCTTCAAACCAGCTCAGGGACGCCCTCAAGGAAAACCCGGACCTGCTGGGCACCACCCAGGCCATGACGTTCCTCTCCCACACGGATGTCGACGTTTACGTCAAGCATGCCGGGGATGACCAGTATTCCATCAAGCTCAGTGAGCAACAGCGCGAGTGGGTGGACCAGTTGCTGGAGCGGGGGGTGATAGAGACCTCATTCAACGATGTCTTCTTCAGCCGGGGCGACTCCAGGGACCCGTCCCGGGCCGGTATCCTTGGCGCCATTGTCGGCTCGCTGCTGACCATGGCGGTTACCCTGGTGCTGTCGTTCCCCATCGGGGTGGCGGCGGCCATCTACCTTGAGGAGTTTGCGCCACAGAACAAGCTGACGGACTTCATTGAGGTGAACATCAACAACCTGGCCGCGGTGCCGTCGATCATCTTCGGTCTGCTGGGTCTGGCGGTGTTCATTAACCTGTTTGGTATGCCCCGTTCGGTGCCGCTTGTGGGTGGTCTGGTGCTGACCCTGATGACCCTGCCCACCATCATTATTTCCAGCCGGGCGGCCATCAAGAGCGTGCCGCCTTCCATTCGGGAAGCGGCCGAAGGCATGGGCGCCTCCAAGATGCAGGTGGTCCTGCACCATGTGTTGCCCCTGGCGCTGCCAGGCATGCTTACCGGCTCGATTATCGGCATGGCCCAGGCCCTGGGCGAAACGGCACCACTGCTGCTGATCGGCATGGTGGCCTTTATCGTGGACGTGCCGGATGGCTTCCTGGATTCAGCAACCGTACTGCCGGTTCAGGTGTTCCTGTGGGCGGGCAGCCCGGAGCTGGCCTTTATCGAGCGGGCGTCAGCGGCCATCATGGTACTGCTGACCTTCCTGATCAGTATGAATGCACTGGCGATCTGGATGCGCAAGCGTCTTGAGCGCCGGTGGTGAGGAGAATGGCGATGAGTACTCTGAACACCCTGAATACCGTTAACAAAGAGGCCACCACCATGGCTGACGAACCCTCGGTTCCGGTTTCGGAAGAACGGCCGGCGGAAACGCTGATCGAAGAGGGCAAGACGGTAGGGAAGCCGTTTGCGGACGATCCCAAGTTCAAGCTCAGGAATGTGGAGGTGCGCTACGGCGATACGCCGGCCATCAAGAATATCAGCCTGGACATCGCCCGCAATGAGGTGATTGCCTTTATCGGCCCGTCCGGTTGTGGCAAGTCCACCTTCCTGCGGTGTCTCAACCGTATGAACGACAGCATCGATATCTGTAGCGTCCGGGGTGAGCTGAAACTGGACGACGACGATATCTATGATCCCCGGCGGGATGTGGTCGAGCTGCGGGCCCGGGTAGGCATGGTGTTCCAGAAGCCGAACCCTTTCCCCAAGTCCATCTACGAGAACGTGGCCTATGGTCCCCGCATTCACGGCCTGGCCAATCGCAAGTCGGACCTGGATGACATCGTGGAGAACAGCCTCCGCAAGGCGGGCCTGTGGAACGAAGCGAAGGACCGGCTCGACGCTACCGCCACCGGCATGTCTGGCGGCCAGCAGCAGCGACTGTGCATCGCCCGGGCCATTGCCGTGAGCCCCGAGGTGATCCTGATGGACGAGCCCTGTTCCGCACTGGACCCGATTGCCACCGCGAAAGTGGAGGAGCTCATCGCGGAAATGTCCGAGAGCTATACTATTGTTATTGTGACCCACTCAATGCAGCAGGCCGCCCGGGTGTCCCACCGTACCGCCTATTTCCACCTGGGCCACCTGGTGGAGGTCAACGAGACCAACAAGGTATTTACCGCGCCCGAACATGAACTGACCGAGTCGTATATTACAGGTCGTTTCGGCTAACCAGGTCGCGACTTCGAGGAGTTATCCTATGCCCAAAAACAAAGATGATATGTACGGGGATCATATTTCCCACCAGTTCAATGACGACCTGGCCAGTCTGAAGAATGAGTTTCTCAAGATGGGCGGGCTGGTTGAACAACAGACCATCGACGCGGTCAACGCCCTGATCGATGGTGACGGCTATGCCGCGGATGAGATCCGGGCCCGGGACAAGCTGGTCGATACCATGGAGAAGGAACTGGACGAGGAAGCCACCCGGCTGATCGCCCGCCGCCAGCCCGCTGCCCGTGACCTGCGCCTGGTCATCGCCGTGATCAAGATGGTGTCGGACCTGGAGCGGGTGGGTGACGAGGCGAAGAAAATTGCCAAGTTTGCGCTCACCCTCGCCGAGGAGGGCCATGCGCCACGGGGCTATGTAGAAGTCAGGCATATCTCCAACCACGTGACGACGATGCTGCACGAGTCGCTTGACGCCTTCTCACGACTGGATTCAACCCAGGCGCTGAAGATCATGCGGGAAGACAAGCGCGTGGACGAGGAATACCAGGCGGCAACCCGGACTCTGCTCACCTTCATGATGGAAGACTCCCGGAACATCTCCCGGTGTATGGCGGTGATGTGGGTACTGCGCGCCCTGGAACGGGTGGGCGACCATGCCTGCAACATCGCCGAGAATGTGATCTACATGGTGGAGGGCGAGGATGTGCGCCATACACCGTTGGAGGAGGCAGCCAGGGTTGTCGGGCCGTAAAGGTCAGGTTCTTCAGTTGCCAGCCGCCGGCGCCAAACGGCACACCAGGTGCTGGTTCTGCGGCCTTTCATGACGTATAGTTAATGTCAGGTGCATCTTCTGTCATCAGAGGATGCGCCGGTTGCCCGGGCGCAATGACGCGCCCGCAGTGGGCCCCGCAATAATGACAGGTGTTGCAGTGGTGTTTGCAGCATCCTCTGATGGCGGAAGGGACTCCATAAAGCCGGCTACAGGGAAGGATGGCGATTCCTTTCGGGCCTTCTGCGCCCATTTCCGGTTCGGATCATCCCTGTCTACTGGAAGGACATTTCACGCTGGCTACTCGCCGGCCCGACAATGGTGTTCCGGTCAGGCTCACGGGCAGCCCAATCTATTCAGATCACGGAGGATCACGCCATGCCCGAACTGAAATCACTACTCCCGGTTATCGGCCTGGCCCTGGCTGGTTGCAGCACCACGACCGCGCGGAACCCGGCCACCCTGAGTCCGGAGCACCCCATCCCGGTGCCTGAAACGGAGGAGGGTGCGCCTGCCGACTGGGCGCAGGCCCAACTGGCCTGGCAGTGGGATTACCCGGCACCCCTGATCCATGATTACCAGCAGGATCGCCAGGCCCATAACTGCCTTGAGTTGCTGACACTGACCGCAAGTGGTTACAAGGCCCGCAACCCGTTTGAGCAACCCTTCCTGCAGGCCCGTACCACCATCTGTGAGGCAGTGAAGGTCACAGGTAATCTGTCCGGGTTTGACCAGAGTTTTCTCGGTAGCACACTGTTGCAGCAAGACCTGCCGTACAAGGCACCGGCAGAGTTCGCACTCGCCATTTCCGGTTCCAGTGAGCAGCGTGTGAGTGAGAGCGATACCTGGGCCGAGGTCGAGGTGCCTGCGGGCCATGAACCGGTCAGCAACTATGAGGCTGTCTACCGGGGGCGGGATGGATCCGTCCAGCGGCTGACGGTGCTGGCCCGGGGGGATTACAACGGCGACGGGCTGGAAGACGCCGTTCTCTACCTGAGGGACGGGGTTGATGGTGGCAGCTACGCCCACGCCCGCTATCTTGTCGTTACCAGGCTGGAGGAAGGTGCTCCACTGACCCTGCTGCCATCAGACGCTGAGCAATAACAGCAGTACCAGCTCCGACAGCACGACGCTGGCGCCCAGGGTATCGCCGGTGTAGCCACCCAGTTGCGAGCGCAGGTAGCGCCCCCATAGCAGGGCCACCCCCAGGGTGGCCAGCAGGCACCATAACAACAGGGAGTGGTGCCAGAAACTGGCCGCCGTGGCCACTGCCGTGGTAAAGGCAGCCGCCAGCATCAGCCGCTTACGGGAAAAGCCATCCGCCACCGGCTTGCTCTTGCTCTGGTTGGTGTCGGTGACGTAGGCCAGATATCCCATCAGCAACAACGGTGTCAGCCGCGACACGGCGGGCGCCAGCAGCAAAGCCAGCCATACCGTGGGGGTTTCCAGCAACAGCGCCGCCTTCAGCCCCAGGGCCATCACCAGTGCCACGGTGCCATAGGTGCCGATACGACTGTCCTTCATGATGGCCAGGCGCTTTTCCACCGTGTAGCCGCCGCCCAGGGCATCCACGCTGTCGGCCAGGCCGTCCTCGTGAAAGGCGCCGGTGATCCACAGGTGCAGGGTGATTACCAGCAGTATGCAGACCACCGGCGCGAACCAGAGCTGCAACACGCTGAAGGTGACACTGTAGATCGCACCCAGCAGTAACCCCACCAGCGGGAAATACAGGCTGCTCTGGTTCATCAGCCGCTGGGAGTAGTCAATCCGCGCCAGCATGGGGATGCGGGTCAGGAAGCCCACGGCCAGCCAGAAGGCCTGCCACTCCCGTGACAGGTTGTACGATGAGTCTTGCATGGAGTTTCCGTATCCGGTCAAAAATCACCATTCTGACGATTCCGGGGGCGATTCACCATCTTCGCGATGGGGTAGGCCATGGTCTACTCTTTACCGAAGCGGACCGTCGCCTGTACCGGGCCAAGGCGTCTGGCAGGGATTGTCTGGTGTGCCGGTCGGGTCATTCGCAGTAGGTCGGCAACCTGCCCGAGCGGCGCACGATGTATCAGGGGTATCACGGCTATAACAAAACCGTATTTCACTTTATATTACCTGTCGGTATATGCTTAGAACCAAAGCAGAGTCTCCGGAGGTAATGACATGCCCAATCCGATCGTCCAGCACTTCTTCGACGAGCCTACCAACACCTTCAGCTACGTGGTCCGTGATCCGGACAGCAACGCCTGCGCCATCCTCGATTCGGTCCTTGACTTCGACTATGCGGCGGGCGGCACTGACGTGCGCTCGGCGGACGAGATTATTGCCTACGTGGAGCGTGAGGGTCTGTCGGTGCAGTGGTTGCTGGAAACCCACGTGCACGCTGATCACCTCTCAGCCGCGCCCTACCTGCAGGAAAAGCTTGGCGGGCTGACGGGCATTGGCGCCCGCATCATCGATGTGCAGGAAATCTTCGGCAAGGCCTTCAATGCCGGTACGGAATTCGCCCGGGACGGCAGCCAGTTCGACCGGCTGTTCGAGGAGGGTGACACCTTTCGCATTGGTGGCCTCGAAGGGCGGGTACTGCATACGCCGGGGCATACCCCGGCCTGCCTGACCTATGTGATCGGTGACGCCGCCTTTGTGGGGGACACCCTGTTCATGCCGGACTATGGGACGGCGCGCTGTGACTTCCCCGGTGGTGATGCCCGCACCCTGTACCGGTCCATCGGCAAGGTGCTGAGCCTGCCTCCGCAAACCCGCATATTCCTGTGCCATGACTACAAGGCACCGGGCCGCGACAACTACCACCACATGACCACCGTGGCGGAACAGCGCGAAGCCAACGTTCACGTGCACCAGGGCGTCAGTGAAGAGGAGTTCGTGAAGATGCGCACGGAGCGGGATGCCACCCTCGACATGCCCCGTCTTATTCTGCCGTCGGTTCAGGTGAACATGCGGGCCGGGCACATGCCGCCGCCGGAGGACAACGGGCAGGTGTACCTGAAAGTGCCCATCAATCGGTTCTGAGGCCGGCCATGGTGAAACTCTCCCGTTTCCTGCCGGTGCTGGCCTGGTTGCCACAGTATGACCGCTCGACGCTGTCCCGGGATTTGCTGGCGGCGGTGATCGTCACGGTCATGCTGATCCCCCAGTCGCTGGCCTACGCGATGCTGGCGGGCCTGCCGCCCCAGGTGGGGCTGTATGCCAGCATGCTGCCGCTGGTGTTGTATGCAGTGTTCGGCTCCAGTCGTACGCTGTCGGTGGGGCCGGTAGCGGTAAGTTCGCTGATGACGGCGGCCGCCTTGGGCAAGCTGTTCGAACCCGGTTCCGGAGAGTACATTGCCGGGGCGGTGTTGCTGGCGGTGATGTCTGGCCTGATGCTGGTCCTGATGGGGGTATTCCGGCTGGGGTTCCTGGCCAACTTCCTCAGTCATCCTGTGATTTCCGGTTTTATTACCGCCTCGGGGCTGGTGATCGCCGCCAGCCAGCTCAAGCACTTGCTGGGTGTGAGCAATGGTGGACACAACCTGCTGGCGCTGGTCGGGGGGCTGTACGAGCAATTGGGCGATGTTCACGGGCCAACGCTGGCCATCGGTGCCGGCGCCCTGGTTTTCCTGCTGGCGGCCCGGCGTTACCTGCAACCGCTGCTGGTGCGATTGGGGCTGGCACCGTCCACTGCCGGCATGCTTTCAAAGACAGCACCCATTCTCGCGGTGGTGGTGACCACCCTGGTGACCTGGGGGCTGCGCCTGGATCAGGCCGGCGTTGCGGTGGTGGGGGACATCCCCGGTGGCTTGCCGGCACTGGTCATGCCGTCGCTGGAGATGTCCCTGTGGCAGCAACTGGCCATGAGTGCCCTGTTGATCAGTATTGTGGGATTTGTGGAGTCGGTATCCGTGGGGCAGACCCTGGCGGCCAAGCGCCGGCAGCGGATTGACCCGGACCAGGAGCTGGTCGGCCTGGGTGCCGCCAACCTGGGGGCGGGGTTCTCCGGGGGCATGCCGGTGACCGGGGGCTTCTCCCGTTCCGTGGTGAACTTCGATGCCGGGGCCGAGACCCCGGCGGCCAGCGCCTTCACGGCAGTGGGCATTGCCCTGGCAACGCTGCTGCTGACTCCGGCCATCGCCATGCTGCCGGTGGCGACGCTGGCGGCCACCATCATTGTGGCGGTGATCTCACTGATCGACCTGCCGGCGCTGGTGCGTACCTGGCGCTATTCCCGGGCAGACTTCCTGGCCATGCTGGCCACCATCCTGCTGACCCTTTCCTACAGTGTGGAGGCGGGCATCATGGCGGGGGTGGGGCTGTCCATCGGGCTTTTCCTTTACCGCACCAGCCGCCCCCACAGTGCCGTGGTTGGCCGGGTACCGGGTACCGAACACTTCCGCAACGTGTGCCGCCATGAGGTGGAAACCCGCCCCGAGATGGCCATGCTGCGGGTGGATGAAAGCCTGTATTTTGCCAATGCCCGCTTTCTGGAAGACCGGGTGCTGGAGCTGGTCAGCGCCCGCCCTGAACTGAGTAATGTGGTACTGGTATGCCCGGCGGTGAACCTGATCGACGCCTCGGCCCTGGAGAGTCTGGAGGCCATCAATGAGCGCCTGGCGGACAGTGGCGTGCGGTTGCATCTGTCGGAGGTGAAGGGGCCGGTCATGGACCGCCTGCAGGGCACCAGTTTCCTGGAGCGGCTGACCGGGCAGGTCTATCTCACCAGCTTTCAGGCCTGGCAGGCACTCAGCGGGTCGGCCGCTCATCCGGGCGGCACCCCGGGTTCAGGGGTGCCCGCCGAGCAGGTGCTGGCGGGTGATGTCAGCAAGAATCCGTAACGGTGCCGCCTCGCACTCCATCACGTCCACGCAGTCGGTGATGGCGGCTGCCGGCAGGTCGTCCTGCAGCAGGCAGTCGATGGCACGGCGCTGGGTGTTGCGTTGCAGCCAGTCCGGATTCCAGAGACAGTCCCGTTCTCCGGGGAACACGGCCACATAGGCGATACCGGTTTCCACCAGGTCCTGGAAGAAGTGGGAGCCATAGGACAGGTCCGGCACCATGCCGTTGCCCATGTCGGCGATTTCCACCAGCACCGACACCCGGCTGATATCCGCAAAGCCCACGGGAACCCCCAGTTCCGGGCTGCTGGTGCCCCACCGCCCGGGACCGGCCAGCATCAGGTTGAAGCGCTCCGGGGTCTGCCGGGCCAGCCTCCCCACCAGGGTTGCAACCTGGTACTTTCCATGGACATCCAGGGCGCTGTAGGCAGCGGCGTTCACCTGAACGATCCGGTGAATGGCGAGGTTGATATTGCCGCCCATGAAGTGCCCCCGGGTGGCCATCAGCAGGCGGTGTGGATCGGGCTGCTCAGGCAACGGGACGGGGTTGGCGTCACCGATAGTGGCCAGGGGCCGGCACTGCACCAGGTTGAGCCGGGGGCATTCGCCTTCCTGACCCAGGTGAAGGGTGAACTCCACGTCCACCGGGTGGTCATAGGCGGCTTCCAGGGTGGACAGCATGCGGGCGGCCAGCCGGATCACCTCGCCCCCGCGAATCAACGGCCGAAAGGTCAGGCGCCACACGGGGTGATCCAGCCCCAGCTCCCGGGCCCGTTCAGAGGCCGCCCGGTCAACTTCCCCCAGCCGGTCCAGGGGCAGATCAGACGCTTCCCGGGCCAGGGTGGTCAGGTCGATGGTAGTCAGGCCCGGGCCGTCGACATCCAGGGTATCCACCAGATGCTGGCTGAACCGGTAGTTTTCCTCAAGGCTGCGGAAGGGCTGCTTCAGGGGCTGGTCCAGGGCGATGACCCAGGCGTGGTCGCCCTCGATCCGGTCCACCGCCCGGGTGCCCAGCCCCATCACCAGCCGAAGCATGCCTGCACCGGGGTCCATCTCCGGGTCCCAGACAAAGGTGTTGCGGGAGACGCCAACAGCCGCGGCATCGGGCAGATACCGGTGGCCATGGAAGCGTCCGTTAACCCGCTGGATCAGCAGGGCCATGGGCTCCTCCTGTTCCTCAAGGCCACGGCTGCGACGGTAACTGAGGGCATCGTCGCTCAGGGCGGAGGCGTAGACCTGGCGGATGGCATTCTCCAGCGCTTCCAGGCGGTGCTCCGGGTCGCCCTGGTTGATCAGGAACACACTCTCGTACTTGCCCGCAAAAGCGTTGCCAAAGCCGTCTTCCAGCAGGCTGCTGGAGCGCACCAGTATCGGATACTGGCCGAAGTGATCCAGGGTGCGAACCAGTTCAGGGCGCACCTCGGGTGGGAATTCGCCCGCCAGAATGGCCTCCCTGAGGGCCGGCGCCTGCTCGAAAAAGCCCTCCCGGGTGCGGTGCTTCATGACCGCAGGCCAGAGCCCGTTGTGCACCAGGAAGGCATACCATACGTCCGAGGCCATGAACATGGAGTCGTGGGGGTCCAGGGCGGTGTGCCAGCTGTCCGGATCGTCCCGGCTCAGGATTGCCCTGGCCAGCAACATGCCCACCGCCTTGCCCCCGATAAACCCGCTGCCGATGGTGCGGTTGTGGATGGCGGTGAGGTCATCAAGGGTCAGGTAGCGTTGTGCCAGTTCCAGAATACGTTCGTCACGACTGATCAGCACCTGCAGGATGCGTCGAACAAGCGCATCAGCGGTCTCGTCATGGGGCCGCCCAGCGTGTTCTTCGGCTTCCAGGAACAGTCTGTCCCAACCGTCCAGCAACTGCTGGGAGGCATGGGCCTGCTGCTCAATGGCCGCCTGCAGGCGGGTGGCGTTGGAGCTGTCGGTAACCGGCAGGAATTCCCCGTCGCGGTAGCGGTGGGGCAGGAACATGGTGGGGGACTGCCGTTGCCAGACCTTGACCGGCTGCACCTGCATGTCGTCCTCGGCCCGGTAGACGTCGATCATCACCTGGGTGGTGGCGCGAATGCGGTCGAGGGTCTGGCGGGAGTGACGTTGCGGCAGAAGCGCAAACCAGGCCACGGTGTCCAGCTCATACAGGAAAGGGCAGATTACCCGGAAGAAGTAGCCCACCATGGTGTCGGTGGCCCAGGCGTTAAGCAGGTCACTGAGGCAGTCGCACACGTAGAAGGCGCCGCGGCCCCAGGTTGCCACCAGTTCCCAGATGCGGGCGGTGAAGGATTCGAAGCCGTCCCGGGCGTCCACTTCGATAACGCGGATGCCGGGCCCGGCGGTCAGCAGCGGTGGGTGCTGACCAAAACGCAGGTAGATGATCTGGCGGCCGGCGTCTGTGGCCGAGGCCACGAAGGGGGTGACAAAACGCCGGTAATCCTCCAGGTCGGTCACCCGCCAGACCACATTGTCACCGATCCGCAGCCCGTCCAGTACCTGGTCAAGGCCCGGAACGCCGGTAGATACCGCCGGGCCGGGCCCGGCGTCGGTGACATTGCGCATGATCAGATCAGGCCCATGGCATCCATGGCCCGGGCCACCTTGATGAATCCGGTAATGTTCGCACCCAGAACATAGTTGTCCGGGGCGTCGAATTCTCCGGCGGTTTCATAGCAGCTCTTGTGAATGTTGATCATGATCTCCTCCAGGCGCTTCTCAGTGTAGTCGAAGCTCCAGGTATCGCGACTGGCGTTCTGCTGCATTTCCAGGGCGCTGGTGGCCACGCCGCCGGCATTGGCGGCCTTGCCGGGACCGTAGCACAGTTTTGCTTCCTGGAAGATCTGTACGCCTTCCGGGGTAGTCGGCATGTTGGCGCCTTCCGCTACAGCAATGCAGCCGTTCTCTACCAGAGTCCTGGCATCGGAGCCATTGAGCTCGTTCTGGGTCGCACAGGGCAGGGCCACATCGCAGGGTACGGTCCAGATATTGCCGTCTTCCACATATCTGGCATGCTTGTGGACGTCGGCGTAGGCACTGATGCGGCGGCGCTCCACCTCCTTAATGCGTTTGACGGTATCCAGGTCAATGCCCTTCTCGTCAACGATGATGCCACCGGAGTCGGAACAGGCAATAACCTTCGCGCCCAATTGGTGGGCCTTTTCGATGGCATAGATGGCCACGTTACCAGAGCCGGAGACCACCACCGTCTTGCCATCCAGGGAATCCCCTTTGGCCTTGAGCATCTCCTGGGTAAAAAACACGGTACCGTAGCCAGTGGCCTCGGTGCGGGCACGGCTGCCGCCCCAGTCCAGGCCCTTGCCGGTGAGAACGCCGGACTCGTAGCGGTTGGTGATACGCTTGTACTGGCCAAACAGGTAGCCGATTTCGCGGCCGCCCACACCGATGTCGCCGGCGGGTACGTCAGTGTATTCGCCCAGGTGGCGGTACAGTTCGGTCATCAGGCTCTGGCAGAAACGCATGATCTCATCGTCAGAGCGGCCCTTGGGGTTGAAGTCGCTACCACCCTTGCCACCGCCGATGGGCAGGCCGGTGAGGGCGTTCTTGAAGATCTGCTCGAAGCCCAGGAACTTGATGATGCCCAGGTACACTGATGGATGAAAACGCATGCCACCCTTGTAGGGACCCAGGGCGCTGTTGAATTCGACACGGAATGCCCGGTTGATATGGATTTCGCCCTTGTCGTCCTGCCAGGGAACGCGGAAGATAATCTGGCGTTCAGGTTCGCAGATGCGCTGTATGATCTTTTTCTCCGCGAACTCCGGATACTTCACCAATACTGGTCCGAGGGTCTCCAGTACTTCATGGACGGCCTGGTGGAACTCGGCTTCGCCGGGGTTCCGGTGCAGGACGTCCTGGAAAATG
This sequence comes from Marinobacter lacisalsi, assembly GCF_042651045.1. Taxonomy (NCBI): domain Bacteria; kingdom Pseudomonadati; phylum Pseudomonadota; class Gammaproteobacteria; order Pseudomonadales; family Marinobacteraceae; genus Marinobacter; species Marinobacter lacisalsi. The sequence goes on along the minus strand of NZ_JBHSDI010000015.1, from coordinate 147,158 downwards.
GGTTCAAGCTTTTCGTCTAGGCGTGCCGCCATGTATGTCTCCTGATGGACCTGGATTGTGGGTGATGATTGTGGGAACTGACAATTGCACCATCATAGGGCGGGCCACGCAATCTGTTGTTGATCAAAGTCAGGTGCGAATTCACTCTGATGGGAAGTCGTGGCAGTCAATGTCAGGCTACTGTCGGGAATCAATCGGGGTCTTGATATGGGGCTGACCAACGACCTGTTTCCGGGTTGGTTGCTGTTGCTGACGGGGCTGCTGTTCGCAGGCATCCTGTTGCGGGCAGTTCGTCAGACAGACTGGCAGTGGCTGCGCTCCCAGCAGCGGCTGCAGCACTGCCTGTTCGGCGCAGCGGTGGTGCTGGGGTTTCTCTGGCAACTCCGGGCCGGTCTTTCCCCGGGGCTCAGTATTCATATTTTCGGGATGACCGCGGTCACCCTGATGCTGGGGTGGCCGCTGGCGGTATTCAGTGGTCTGATGGCGCTGATGATCGTCGTCATTACCGGCCGGGAGCCGCTGTCGCTGTTTGCCGTCAACGGTCTGATCACGGTGATGGTGCCGGCCCTGGTGACCCACGGCATCATGCGCTGGGAGCGCTGGGTGAACTTCCGCAACTTCTTCGCCTACATTTTCTTCTGCGGTTTCTTTGGCGCCGGGGCCTCGGTGGCGGCAGCGGGCCTGGTCATGGTGGCATTGCTCTGGCTGACCGGCGTCTATGACTGGTACCACCTGGTGCACGATTATCTGCGTTACCTGCCGCTCTTTATCCTGCCCGAAGGCTTTGTTAACGGCACAGTGATTACCGGCCTGATGGTGTTCCATCCGGAACTACTGACCACCCTGGACGAACGGCGGTACCGGTAACCGGTGGTGGTCCTGCCATTGCCGCACCCAGTTGCAGACCTCCCCGGCGGGCATGGGGCGTGCCACGCCAAAGCCCTGGATCAGGTCACAGCCCAGGGTAGTGAGGGCTTCCGCGTGGCGTTGCGTCTCCACGCCTTCGGCCAGCACGGTGCGGTTAAAGCGCTGGGCCATGTAGATGACGCTCTCGACAATGGCCCGGTCACTCTCGTTTTCCAGCATGCTCAAGATAAAGCTCCGATCGATCTTGATGATGTCTACCGCCAGGCTGCGGAAGTAGCTAAGGGATGAGAACCCGGTACCGAAATCATCGAGAGCCACCTTGATGCCCAGTTGCCGGCATTCGTCGATCACCTGGCTTGCCTGGTGCATGTCGTCCAGCGCGGTGGACTCGAGAATTTCCACCGTGATCAGCGCCGGGTCCAGGTCGTCGTGATCGTCCAGATAACGCCGCAGGAAGCTGGCGAACCCCGGAGCGAGCAAGTGGGCGGCGCTGATGTTGATGCTGACTCCCAGGGGGTAGCCGTCCCGGAGCCATGCCCTCTGCTGTGCGAGGGCATGACGGAGTACCCACTGGCCGAAACGCTCCTCCAGGTGACTGCCTTCGAGGTAGGGCAGAAAGCGTCCCGGTGAAAGCAGACCGAGCTGCGGATGGCGCCAGCGGACCAGGGCTTCCATCCCCACCACGGCACCTTCGGTGAGGGACACCTGGGGCTGGAAGTGAAGTTCGAACTCGTCCTGTCGCAGGGCGCGGGTCAGATCGGTTAACTGCTGTCTGCGTTGCTGGACGTGTTCGTCCAGGGTCGGGTCGAAAAAGTGAAAGTTGTTGCGGCCTTTTTCCTTGGCGGAGTACATGGCCTGATCGGCATGACGTATCAGTCGTTCCGCACTCGAGGCGTCCTGGGGGTAGACCGTGATCCCCATGCTGGCCGTTATGCTGGCGTTGGCTGGGCCCACCGACAGGGATTGGCGTACGGCGTTGAGAATGCGCTGGTAGACCCGGTCATCCTCCACGTTGCGGAGCAACAACACGAACTCGTCGCCCCCAACCCGCGCGACGGTGTCATCGCTGCGGATTGCCAGGCGCAACTTGTCAGCAATGGTGGCCAGGGTGCGGTCCCCCAGGCTCTGACCAAGCTGGTCGTTGATGGTCTTGAAGCCATCCAGGTCCAGGTAGCAGACCGCCATGGGCTGGTGATTGAGGTCGGTGTGTTCCATTTCCCGCTCCAGCCGGGAGATCAGCAGTTGCCGGTTGGGCAGCCCGGTGAGCGCATCGTAATTGGCGGCTCGTTCCAGCTCCTCCGCGTGGTTTTTCAGGGCGGTGATATCGGAGAAGGTGGCGACGTGGTACCACTCGCCCGGCTGGTCCAGATGGACGCGGGTTATGGTGAGGAATTCGGCGTATTCCTGTCCGTTGCGGCGACGGTTCCAGATTTCGCCGCGCCAGAAGTTCTGCTCATTGATAGCCCGCCACATGGCACGGTAGAACTCAGGGCCCTGCCGGCCGGAGCTGAGCATGCCGGGGTCTCGACCCAGGGCCTGCTCCCGCGTATAACCGGTAATGCGGGTGAACGCCGGGTTGACGTCCATAATCGTATTGGCGTGGTCGGTAATCACGATGGCATCGTGACTGCGCTCGAACACGATGGACGCAATTTTCAGTCGTCGTTCCAGGTCCGTTTTCCGGTCGCTGTCCGGGGTGTTCTGGTGCTCAACGGGGTTGTCGTCCATACTCGATGCCGGGGTTCAGTGGGTGAAACGAAAAGCTGCCCTGCGATCAGTATTGACATCCATGCCCAATTGGATAGTTTGCTGATTATCGTCAATATCCATGACAAAAACCATGCATTTCAGAGAAGTGAGGCAGATTAGCCATGTCAGAAGTAAAGGGTTATGCAGCTTCCTCGGAGCTTTCCGGGCTGGCGCCGTTCAGCTTCCGTCGTCGCGATCCCCGCGCCGACGATGTTTCCATCGAGATTGAATACTGCGGCGTTTGTCATACCGACATTCACTTCGCCGAGAACGACTGGGGTCGCACCCGGTACCCGGTGGTTCCGGGGCACGAGATTATCGGCCGGGTGACGGATGTTGGTCATGATGTAAGTCAATTCCGTGTCGGAGATCGGGTCGGTGTTGGTTGCATGGTGGATGCCTGTCGCCAGTGCCCGTCCTGTGAGCAGGGGCTCGAACAATATTGCCGTGAAGGCATGACCCCCACCTACAATGGTGACGACCGCATCGACGGCCTGCGCACCTACGGTGGCTATTCCGAACGCATCGTGGTCAGCGAGCGTTTCGTGGTGCGGGTGCCGGACAAGCTGGATCCGGCCGCCGCCGCGCCCCTTCTGTGCGCGGGTATTACCACCTATTCGCCCCTGAAACATTTCGGGGTGGGCAAGGGCCACAAGGTCGGGGTTCTGGGCATGGGCGGCCTGGGCCATATGGGCGTCAAGTTTGCCCGGGCGCTGGGCGCCGAGGTCACCATCTTCACCCGATCCGAAGCCAAGGTGGCGGAGGCCCGCAAGCAGGGGGCGGACCACGTGATCATCTCCACCGACCCGGACCAGATGGCAGCGGCTGCCGAGAGCTTCGATTTCCTGCTGGACACCATCCCGGTGCAGCACGATCTGAACCCCTACCTGGGCACCCTGAAAGTGGCCGGCACCCATATCCTGGTGGGTATGATCGAGCCTATCGAACCGGCGGTACATTCCCGTAACCTGATCGGCAAGCGCCGCGTCCTTACCGGGTCACTGATCGGCGGTATGCCGGAAACCCAGGAGGTGCTGGATTTCTGTGCCGAGCACGATATCGAATGCGATATCGAAATGCTCGACATCAGTAACATCAACGAGGCCTACAAACGCATGAAAAAGGGTGACGTCAAATACCGCTTCGTGATTGACATGCAGTCATTGAAGGGGTGAGTTTTCACTCCCGCCAGCGGGAGTGCTTGCCCAGTTTGCGTTGCAGGGTCCGGCGGTGCATGTTCAGGGCGCGGGCGGTGGCGGAGATGTTGCCGTCGTGCTCGGCCAGCACCCGCTGGATATGCTCCCACTCCAGCTCTTCCACGGAGGGTGGCTGGGTGCGAAGTTCCGGCCTGTGCAGGTCCGGTTCGAAGCCCTCGATAATCTGATCGGCTGTTACCGGCTTGCACAGGTAGTTCACCGCTCCCTGTCGCATGGCTTGCACCGCTGTGGCGATGCTGCCGTAACCGGTTAGAATCAGCACCTCCATATCCGGCCGCCGGGCCAGCAGTTCCGGGAGTAACAACAGCCCACTCTCGCCAGCCAGGTTCAGATCCAGTACACATCGCGTCGCAGTGCCGCTGGACGCCAGCTCCATGGCCCGGGCCGGATCATGGGCCACCTCGGTATGGATGCCCCGACGCCCCAGTGAACGGGCCAGGGTGTTGGCGAAGGTCTCGTCATCGTCAATCAACAGCCAGCTGGGTTCAGTCATGATGTCGCTCCTGAGAGGCACGAGGGAGGTCGATGGTCATGGTGGTGCCCCGGTTCGGCCCATCATTACGGGATTCAGCACTGAGCTGGCCACCGAGGCGCTGAATGGTGGCATTGGACAGGAACAGCCCCACACCGAGACCCTGGTCGGAGGGAACCGGTTGCTGGCCGGGGAGGGTATCGCCGATACCATTGCCCTGGTCGATGATCTTTAACCGGGCCCGGTTCTGCTCCGTATCCGCGGCAATCGTGACACCTTGCGGACTGGCCCGGAGGGCATTGGCCAGCAGGTTGAGAACCGCCTGATCCAGGGTGGCGTCCACCTGAACATCCACCGCTGGCGGGGGCGAGGGCCAGACAATCGGCGCATTCGGCCACAGTAGCGTGGCGGATTCCCGAAGTCGGTGCAGCCACCGGTCCAGTGAGATCTGCTCGGTGGCTGCCTCACGACACTGGACCGCCGCCTCGGTCATGGTCCGCAACTGGCTCTGGCAGATTCCGATTTGCTGTTCCAGCAGCACCAGATCACCACGGAATGCTGCCGCGCCGGGCTCGTGCTTCAGGTCGTCCACCACCAGGGTCATGGTGTTCAGCGGCGTACCCAGACGGTGGGCCACATTGGCGGCGGACAACCCCAGTGCAATCACCTGCTCATCCCGCAGTCGGTCCTCTCGGTTACTGGCCAGTGCCTGCTGCTGCTCCCTCAGTCGGACCGCCAGTGACCCCACTACCACCAGCATGATTGCCGCGGTGAGCGCAAAGGTTCCCCACATGCCCATCAGGTGCAAATGGACATAGTCAGCCCGAGAGAGGCCTTCCGGCGGTGGCGTGGGGAACAGGATCAGCAGGGTGTAGGTGGCAATTGCCAGCAGGGTGACGAAGACGTTCTGTTTCAGGGGAATCAGCACCAGTCCTGTCGCCAGGGGCAGCAACAGCAGCGACACCAGGGGGTTGGTAAAGCTTCCGGTCAGCGCCAGCCAGATGCCGAGAGCCACCAGGTCGGCGCCCAGGGAGAAGGTAACCGGCAGTGCCCGTTGGGGCGGGTAACGGGTCAGCCATAACCAGCTTGCGGCGGCGAACAGGGCGTGGCTCAGGGTGACCAGCAGTGGTGCCGGCCCGGTCATGGGCGGTGCCAGATACGACAGTGCCGCCAGTGCCAGCCACTCCATGCTGACAATGGACAGTCGCATCAGCAGGAGGTAGCGGGCCGCCTGGCGAAATCCGGCCTGGGAAACGGTGTGTAATTTCATCGAGTGATTATAGAGCCATCAGAGGCTGGCATTGGCGCGACATTCTGTCCCATTCCCTCCGTTGTGACCATGGGTACACTGAGGTTTCTGGCGGTTGCCTGCTCTGGTGTCCCGTGCGGTTAATTCGCTGGCCTACTGCGTGACGCTGGGGCCTCTGGCCAAGGCGCCAGTCCGCAGGTGTGGTGGTTCCACATCAAGGGCTGGCAACACCGGCCAGAGGCCCCAGCGTCGCGCCCTCCGGGAGCCACTGAGAGCCTTGATAGCTGTGTTGCGCTGACTCGATTTGGAACCACCAAACCTTCGCCACCGCGCCTTGCTCTCAAGGCTCTCAGTGGCTCAGTAGGTCAGCGAATTAACCGCACGGGACACTAGCCAGCAGGCATCCTTTCAGTCCCCGGGGGATTTTCTCCCGGGGCCTTTTTATGACCGGCGTCAAACCCTCCCCGCTTGAGCTGGCAGAATCCTGATTTCCGCGGTGCCCTTTGGTATTGTCCCTTATGGCAATGCACTACCGTGTTGGCCAGTAGCGCTGCATCTCAACGAACAGGAATGACGCGCTCCAGGTAATCAACACCAGCCCGGTCAGGGCCTCGAGACCGGTCAGGTATCGCAGAACGCCCAGGGGTTCGATATCGCCATACCCCAGGGTGGTGAAAGTGGTGTACGAAAAGTAGATGGCGTCAATGAATTCGCCGCTGAAGTTCCCGGCCAGCTCCCCCCAACCGTCGGTGTGGTGCATGAAGTAAAAAGCGCTGGCGAAGAGCCAGACTTCGATGGTATGGGCTACCAGGATGCCGAATACCGCCACAATCAGCCGGAAGTGATGGCTGTGGCTGTGGGACATACGACCCAGCCAGCCGCTCAGGCGGATCAGGCTTTCATGGTGTATAAGTACCGCCACAATAATCACCAGGGTGTTCAGCAGGGTGACATTCAGCAGGCTGGTATGTTCGCCAATATCCAACGTATACCGCTCCGGGCCTTCTGGTTACGAGGAAGTTGTACCGATGAATCATGATAATGCTTTGGCAGGACCTTTGTCTGGTAATCCGCCGAATCCTTTCGCTAATAGTGAGGTCGCCCCATCATGACCAGGCGCCTGATACCCATTGTGATCATTATTGCGGGGCTGCTGGTTTTTCAGGTGCTTCGCATGACCCGCCCGGAGCCCGAGCCCGTTGGCCAGACCGAACGGGCCTGGCCGGTACAGGTGATGTCGGTGGCGCCCGCTTCACTGCGGCCCGCATTGCCGGTCTATGGCGAGGTGACCGCGCCGGACCTGATGACCGTGACCGCATCGGTGTCTGGCCAGGTGTCGGAACGGCCGGTGGGGGAAGGTGAGGCAGTCAATGAAGGTGACCTGCTGGTGGCCATGGCGCCGGCGGATGTGCAGCCGCCACTGCGGCAGGCGCAGGCGGAAGTGGCCGATCTCGCGGCCCAGATCCGCAGTGAACAGATCCGTGCGCAAACCGACCGCAAGGCCCTTGCCCGGGAGCAGGCAGTGCGGGACAGCGCCCGGCGACAGCTGGAACGCACTCGCTCCCTTCAGGGCAGCAACCTGACTTCACAGCGGGACGTGGATAACGCCCGGGATGCCCTCGAACAGGCCGAACTGGCAGTCACCCTGCGAGAGCAGAATATTGCCGGGCACCCGGCGACCCTGGCCAGCCTGGAAGCCCGCCTTCAGCGTGCCGAGGCCGCCCTGGCCGCCGCCCGCCGTGATGCCGAAAGGGCCACTGCCACGGCCCCGTTCCCGGGCATCGTGGCGCGGGTGGAGGTGGCACGAGGTGACCGGGTTACCGCGGGCTCGCCATTGCTGTCGCTTTACCGGCCCGATGCCATGGAAATCCGTGCCCGTATCCCGTCCGCCTTTGCCCGGGACCTGGACGCTGAACTGGACAGGGGCAGAGCCGTGGAAGCCGTATCCGAGGACCGTCGATATCAATTCAGGCTGGTGCGGTTTGCCGGTGAGAGCGACCCCCGGGGGCCGTTGGGCATTTTCCGCCTGCAGGGTGACAGCTCCGGGCTGAGGCCCGGGGAGCTGGTGCCGCTGGTGGTGTTCCGGCCCCCGCTGGAGAATGTTGTTGCCGTGCCCTACAGCGCCCTGTATGGCAGTGACGATCTGTACGTAATGACAGATGAGCAGCGCATGCATCGGGTGCCGGTTGAGCGCGTCGGCCAGGTGTTGGTTGAGGATGGGCACTACGACGCGCTGGTGCGGAGTGACCGGTTGAACGAAGGGGTCCGGATCATCACCACCCACCTGCCCAATGCCATCGAAGGCCTGAAGGTTTCGGTGGCCAAGGCCCCGGAGGCCCTGGCTGAATGAGTGACCGCCAGAGGGGGATCATCGGGTTCTTTGTGCATCACCGGGTGGCTGCCCATCTGGTGATGATCATGATGTTGCTGGCCGGCGCCCTGGGGCTGAGCCGGATGAATATCCAGTTCTTTCCAAGCTTTGAGCTGGATGTGGTCAGTGTCCAGGTGGTGTGGAGCGGTGCGGCTGCGGAAGACGTGGAGCAGGGCATTACCGACCCCCTGGAGCAGCGCTTTCGCAGCATCAATGGTCTCAAGAAGATGACCTCCACCTCCGCCCAGGGGGTGGCCAGTATCACCCTGGAATTCCGTGAAGGCACCGAGCCCATCCAGGCGGTGGACGACGTGCGTCAGCAGGTGGAGGAATTCAGAAACCTGCCGGCGGATGCGGAGACGCCCCGGGTGACCCGTATCGGTCGCTATGAGCCCGTGGCCCGCCTGCTCATCCATGGCGACCTGGCCGCCGATGAGCTGCGCCGGCTTGCCTATCGCTATGAGGATGAACTGCTGCGGGCCGGCATCGACCGGGTGGAGATCCGCGGCATGCCCGAACTGCAGATGAGTATTGATGTGCCGGCGGAACGCTTGCAGGCGCTGGGCCTGTCGCTGGAAGATATTGCCGACCGGGTACAGGCAATGTCCCGGGACCTGCCTGCCGGTCTGCTGGGGCAGCAGGATTCCACGAGGGAATTGCGGGCGACGGGACAGGGTCGTTCTGAAGAGGATTTCGCCGAACTGTCGGTGATTGCGGACAACCGTGAACGTATCCGCCTGGGGGATATAGCCATCATCCGGCAGGAAGCCCGGGATGGCCAGGTGACCCTCACCCGGGATGGCATGCCGGCGGTGGAGTTGCGATTGCTGAGGGCGGAACAGGGCCACTCGCTGCGGGCCGCCGAGGTGCTGGAAAACTGGCTCGATAAAACCCGGCCCACGCTGCCGTCCACCGTGGAACTGGAGGTATACGACGAAACCTGGAGCCTGATCGACCAGCGTATTTCGCTGCTGATCAGCAATGGCCTGGGTGGCCTGGTGCTGGTGCTGGTGCTGCTGTACCTGTTCCTGCCCGGGCGGGTGGCGTTCTGGGTAGCGGTGGGCATTCCCACGGCCTTCCTTGGGGCACTGGGCGTGCTCTGGCTGTATGGGGGCTCCATCAACATGATCTCCCTGTTCGCGCTGATCATGGCGCTGGGGGTGATTGTTGACGATGCCATTGTGGTGGGGGAGGACGCCGATGCCCACGCCCGCATGGGTGAGGACTCGCTCTATGCCTCCGAGGGAGCGGCGAAGCGTATGGTCTGGCCCGTAGTGGCCTCGTCACTGACCACGGTGGCGGCCTTTATGCCATTGCTGGTGGTGAGTGGCGTGATCGGCAATATCCTGGGGGACATTCCCATTGTGATGATCTGCGTGCTGGTGGCCTCGCTACTGGAATGCTTCATCGTGCTGCCGGCCCACCTGCGCCATGCCTTCGAGCCGGGGCGCGGGGATGCGCGATGGCAGAAGCTGGATGGTATCCGGCAGAGGTTTGACCAGGGCTTCGAACGATTCCGGCAGGGCCCCTGTCGGCGTATCTCCCAATGGAGCCTGGCCAACCGGGCGGTGGTGCTGGCAGCGATGTTTGCACTGACCGCAGGCACCTTCGGTCTGTGGAAGGGCGACCGGATCGGCTTTTCCTTCTTTCCGACACCGGAGCCAAGTGTGCTCTATGCCAATGCCAACTTCGTGGCGGGCACTGACCGGGACACCGTCAACCGCTTCCTTGACCATCTGGGGCAGACCCTGAATGCGACGGAAACGGCCCTTGGCGGTGATCTGGTTCTCCATGCCGTCACCAGTCATGGCAGTTCCCAGGCCGGGGATGGTTCGGCCCGTACCGGTGACGATGTGGGTGCCATCATGATTGAACTGGCGGACCCGGACAATCGTGACGTCCGCAACGCCGATTTTGTGCGGGCCTGGCGGGACCGTATCGAGATTCCTGCCGGCATGGAAAACCTGACCATCACCGAGCGGCAGGCAGGCCCGCCCGGGCGTGATGTCAATGTCCGCCTGACCGGGGCTGATACGGTGAACCTGAAGCGGGCAGCGGAGTCCCTGGCGGCGGCCATGCGGTCACTGCCCGGGGTGATGGACGCCGAGGATGACCTGCCGTGGGGGCGGGAGCAGCTGATCTACGAGGTGTCTCCCCGGGGTGAAAGCCTTGGCCTGACCACCCTGGCGGTGGGGAGACAGCTGCGGGCCGCGTTTGATGGTCGTGTGGTGCAGATATACCAGGACAACCGTGACGAGATCGAAGTGCGGGTGCAGCTGCCCCGTGATCAGCGGGAGCGCATTGCCACTCTGTCACAGATCTCGATCCGCCTGCCGGACGGGCGCTTTGTGCCTCTGGAGCAGGTCATCAACCTGACGCCGAGACAGGGCTTCGACGCCCTGCGTCACGCGGACGGCCAGCTGGCGGTGGAGGTGACCGCGCAGCTTGATCCGGCAAAAACCACCGGCGGCGAGGTGCTGGCCTCGCTGGCGAAGGAGACCCTGCCGGCACTGGCTGATAACTGGGGTGTCCGTTACAGCTTTGAAGGTCGTTCCGCAGACCAGCGCCAGACCCTGGGCGACATGAAAATGGGGGCTATTGCCGGCATTGCCCTGATGTACGTGGTGCTGGTGTGGGTGTTCTCATCGTGGAGTACACCGCTGATCGTCATGTCCATTATTCCCTTTGCCCTGATCGGCGCTCTGCTGGGACACTGGCTGATGGGGCTGAATCTCACGGTGCTGTCGCTATTCGGGCTGTTTGGCCTGTCTGGAATTGTGGTGAACAACGCGATCATTCTGGTGTCTTTCTACCAGGCCGAGCGACGTAAGGGGCTGGCGGTGAACGATGCCCTGAGTGAAGCGGTGGTACAACGGGTCAGGGCCGTTATACTGACCTCTCTGACTACCATCGGCGGGCTGCTTCCGCTGATGTTCGAGACGTCCCTGCAGGCTCAGTTCCTGATCCCCATGGCGGCGTCCATCACTTTTGGGCTGGCACTGTCCACGTTCCTGGTGTTGCTGGTCATCCCGGTGCTGTTATCACTGCTTGAGCAATACCACGAACGGAAAGCTGGAAGGAGCATCGAGCCTTGAAGATTGTGGCGTTCCATAACCTGAAAGGGGGCGTTGGCAAAACCGCGGCCGCCTCCAATATTGCGGCCCTGGCGGCGGAAGCGGGTATTCCCACGCTGCTGTGGGATCTGGACCCCCAGGGGGCGGTAAGCTGGTATTTCGGCAACACCGGCTCCAGCGCCCGGGTGCCCAAGGCAGGCAAGCTGGTGAAGGGCAAGACCCCCATCGGCAAGACGATTGTGCCAACGGGCATTGAAAACCTGGACCTGATACCCGCGGATGTCAGCTTTCGCAATATTGACCTGCAGCTGGAAAAGCATGGTGACGACAATACGCTGGCCGACTGGCTGGAGCCGCTGGGGGAGGATTACGCGCTGGTGGTACTGGACTGTCCGCCGTCAATGTCGCGGCTGGCCGAGCAGGTATTTCGGGTGGCTGACCGCGTGCTGGTGCCGCTGGTGCCGACCTGGTTGTCACTGAACAGCTGGCATCAGATGCAGGAGTTCATGGCCGACAAGAAACTCGACCGCAACAAGTTCCACCCTTTCTGGACTATGGTGGACCGCCGCAAGAGCCTGCACCGGCAGCTGGTGGAATCGCCGCCGTCGGAGCTTGGCCAGCTGATGCCGGGTTATATTCCCTATGCCAGCGACGTGGAGCGAATGGGCGAGAAGCGCCAGCCGGTGCACTGGTTTGCCCCGCGCTCATCAGCTGCCATTGCCTATCGCCTGCTGTGGCGCAGCCTCAGTAAAGGGAAACGTTCCCTGAAACTGTAGTGTCCTGTCAGTGGGTCAGTGAAGGGTCCAGACAGGACACGGGAGCGGGCACCACCTGGTTGCGGCCATTGTCCTTGGCTTCATAGAGCCGCTGGTCGGCGGCGGCCAGAAGATCCTGAAGATTGTTGCCATCTACCCCCAGTTCCGCCACACCGACGCTCATGGACAGGGGTATGGGCTGTCCATCTTGCTGCAGGTCGGCGTCTTCCAGTGCCTGGCGAAGATCGTCGGCGACCTGAACGGCGGTATTGATGGACGTGTTCACCAGTATCACGCCAAATTCCTCCCCCCCTAGCCGGCCGGCCAGATCGGTGGCTCGCAACCGTTGTCTGAGCAGATCGGCAAAGAACACCAGGGCGCGGTCGCCCGCCTCATGTCCGAAGCGATCATTCACGCTCTTGAAGTAATCCAGATCCATGACCAGTAGTGACAGCGGCTGTTGTTCCCGGCTGGCACGGCTTTTCTCTCGCTCGAAGAACACCTTGATCCGGGACCGGTTGGGCAGGCCGGTAAGAAAGTCAGTCTGTGCCATTCTCAGCAGCTCAATCTCGCTACGCTCCCGGCTGACTTCGTAGACATGTGAGAACACGGTGATACACGCGGTGAGGATGACCATATTGGCCAGGGAACGCGGATCCATCACCGCGTCACTCACATCGAAGCGATTCAGGAAGATCACCAGCGCCACACCAATAAAGAACAGGGAAATGCCCAGGCCGATGCGGCGGCCAAGCAGCAGGTGGCTCACCAGGGGGATCAATAGCACCCAGCCGAATACCGTTACCGTCGCGGTGGGGGTGGCGATGGCAATCATCATGGCGGTAAAGAACGGGAAGATATAGGCGAGTATCCATCGTTCGAGGTGGTGGGTCTGGCGAACTGCCAGCAACAGGAGCGCGGAGTAAAGGCTCATGCTCCATTCCACAACGGAGAGTGCCAGCGCGCCTTTCGAGGCATTCAGTACGCCAAACAGAATCCCCGCGAGAATGGTGATCCATAGCAGTGCCACCAGCACCGCCTTGCGGTGCGGTCTGGCAAGCTGGGTTAGAGTGTCAGGGTGAGTATCCATACAAGAAACCTGGTCGATGCCAATTCCGCCGTTGGAATTGGATCACAAAAGAAGTGTCGTTTAAATACTCACGCTGATTATTTTCCGAGCAATTCGCCCACGCCCTGCAGATTTTCCACGTGGTCGCACAGGGTTTTGGTCATCATCAGCAGGGGTGTCGCCAGGATGAGCCCTACCGGCCCCCACAGCCAACCCCAGAACAGCAGGCCAATAAAGATCACCACGGCGTTGAGGCTGGACACCCGGGCAGTCAGCCAGGGAGTGAGCAGGTATCCCTGGATACTGGTAATGATCAGGGAGGCACCGGACACCAGAATGGCCATGTCCACGGAGCCGAACTGGATAAAGGCTGCGGCACCGGAGCCTGCGAATACCAGGAACGGGCCCAGATAAGGGATGGCACTGGCAACCCCGGCCATGACGCCCCAGAGCAATGACTGTTCAACGCCTAGCAGGAAAAAGGCCAGCCAGGTGAGTACCCCGACGAATACGGCGCCCAGGAACATGACGAAGATAAAGCGCCGCATCTGGCTGTGGAACTCCTTGAGCATGCGGGCGGCCTTGCGCATACCATGGAATCCCGGGCCGGACAGGCGCACGATCTTGCGCCGGTAAAGGCCGCCGATCGCAAGCACGAAATACACCAGGAACAACACCGAGAACATCTGACTGATCAGTACGATGCCGCCGGAGGCGCGGTTCATCAGGTAATCACGGATGCTGAAGGGCTCTTCCACAATGCGCACCCGGGTGGCTCTGAGCTGGTCTTTTTGTGCGTCGTCGGAACTGGCACTTTGTTCGATTTCCTTGGCCGCCTCCTGGGCCTTTTCCATCAGGCCTTCGGTTCTGGGGGCGCTGGCCTGGTCCCGCTCGAATTGTTGCAATGCGCCGGGAATGCGCTCGAGCATTTTCATGGCTTCACTATGCAAGGGCATAACGGCCAGGGCCAATATCGCCAGCAGGCTGCTCAGCACCAATGCGGCGCTGATGGGGCGGGGCATGAATCGGTCCAGGGTGCCAACCAGAGGGTCCAGGGCGTAACTGATCAGAACCCCGGCCGCCAGTGGCAGCAGTATGGCCTGGGCCCAGTCCAGGAACACAATAAAGCCCATGCCTGCGATGACAATGGGTGCGATGCTGCGAAAATCGATGGGGTTGGCGGCAACTGAGGAACTTCTCTCATTGTCGCCGGAAGGTGGGGTGCTGTCCGGGCGACGGCTCATTCCATCCCTGCTCCGTTGAGTGTTTGATGCCTACATGATGGCAATCAGGTGCTGCCGGGTACAGGAAAGTGGTAATGGATTAATGGTTTGGTAAGAATTGAGGGGTGCCGGTCACCCGTCAAGGGTGACCGGCAGGGTATCGTTTTACAGCACTTCGAACAGACCGGCGGCGCCCATGCCGCCGCCGACACACATGGTGACGACCACATACTTCACACCACGGCGCTTGCCTTCGAGCAGGGCGTGGCCAACCATCCGGGCACCACTCATGCCGTAGGGGTGGCCGATGGAGATGGCGCCGCCATTGACGTTCAGGCGGTCGTTGGGAATGCCCAGCTTGTCGCGGCAGTAGAGTACCTGCACGGCGAAGGCTTCGTTCAGTTCCCACAGGCCGATGTCGTCAATCTTCAGGCCATGCTGCTTGAGCAGCTTGGGGATGGCGTACACCGGGCCGATGCCCATTTCCTCGGGCTTGAGGCCGGCGACTGCCATGCCGCGGTACGCGCCCAGAGGCTCCAGGCCACGCTGCTCGGCCAGTTTGGAGTCCATCAGCACGCAGGCACTGGCGCCGTCGGAGAGCTGGCTGGCGTTGCCGGCGGTGATGCAGCCGCCTTCAATCACCGGGTTGAGTCCGGCCAGGCCTTCGAGCTGTGTGGACGGGCGGTTGCCTTCGTCCTTGTCGAGGGTGGCTTCCTCGTAGGTGACTTCCTTGGTTTCCTTGTTCATCACCGCCTTGGTGGTGGTGACCGGTACGATTTCGTCGTCGAACAGGCCCTTCTCCTGGGCGGCGGCGGTGCGCTGCTGGGACTGCAGGGCGTACTCGTCCTGGACGTCACGGCTGATGCCGTAGACCTTGGCGACGTTCTCGGCGGTTTCCAGCATCGGCATGTAGGCGTGGGGCGCGTGCTTGATCACGGTCTCGTCACGCTCGGCGGCCATCCACTCGAAGTTCTTCTGCTGGACGCGGGAGATGTTCTCATGGCCGGCGCCGATGGCGACGTCCTGGCCGTCGAACATGATCTGCTTGGCGGCGGTGGCGATGGCCATCAGGCCGGAGGCGCATTGGCGGTCCATTGTCATGCCGCTGACGTCCTGGGGCAGGCCGGAGGCCAGTGCCGCCAGGCGACCAAGGTTCATGCCGGCGGTGCCGGCGGGCATGGCGGTGCCCATCACCAGGTCTTCGATTTCCGCCGGGTCGACCTTGGCGCGCTCAACGGCGGCCTTGATGGCGAAGGAGGCCATGGTGGGGGGTTTGGTGTTGTTGAACAGGCCCTTGAACGCCTTGCCGATGGGCGTGCGGGCAGTGGATACGATGACGGCTTCTCTCATGATTTGCTTCCTCTTGATGATTTTGGCGATCGAGGTTCGGGTTCCGAGCTAGGCAAGCAGGCGGGTATGACTTTCCGGGACACGCCGTGAATCCATCCCTGGAGGCTCTTCAAAAACGTCCCTGTTTTTGAAGGTCCCGGAAAGTCATCCCCGCCTGCTCGCTTCAGCTTTTCGGGTAACCGCCTGGAAACTGACAGCCCCTGCGTTGGCAGAGAAAACTCAGAACCAGTCGTTCTGCATATCCAGATTGTCCCGGTTACCGGCGCTCAGCAGGCGGGCGTAGCCTTCCAGCGGCGCCAGTTCCCAGTCCATGAAGTAACGGGCGGTGTGAATCTTACCACGGTAGAAAGCGTCTTCGGTGCCCGAAGCGCCGTTGGCCAGGGCCTGTTCAGCGGCCATGGCCTGTTTCAGCCAGATCCAGCCCACCAGTACCTTGCCGAACAGGTCCAGGTACATGGTGGCATTGGACAGGCCATGATCCGGATCGTTCGCCAGCTGTTCCTGCAGGTCTGTGGTGGTTGTCCTGAGTACCTCCAGTGCGCTGCGTAGTTGGCTGGCCAGCGGTCCGCTGGTGTCCATGGCGGCGGCTTCATCCAGGGTTGCTACGATACGGCGCTGGAATTCGGCGTAGCCGTCGCCGCCTTTCGGGCCCAGTTTGCGGCCCAGCAGGTCGATGCCCTGGATGCCCTCTGTGCCTTCGTGGATCGGGTTGAGGCGGTTGTCCCGGTAGAGCTGTTCCAGCGGGTAGTCACGGGTATAGCCGGCGCCGCCGAGAACCTGGATGCCCAGGTCGGAGGCGACGACACCGTATTTTGACGGCCAGGATTTCACCATGGGGGTGATCAGATCCAACAGTTCGGCGGCGGCCTTGCGGTCGCTGGCTTCCGGTGCGGTGTTGGCGTCTTCCACCAGGGTGCTGGCGTAGAGGCACAGGGCCAGGCTGCCTTCCGCGTAGGCTTTCTGCATCAGCAGCATGCGGCGTACATCCGCGTGCTGCACGATTTTCACCTGGGGCGACTCCGGGTGCTTGTTGCTGACCGGGCGGCCCTGGGGCCGGTCGCGGGCGTAGTCGAGGGCTTCCAGATAGCTCTGGTAGCCCATGGCGGCAGCGCCCAGGCCAACGCCGATGCGGGCCTCGTTCATCATCTGGAACATGTAGCCCAGGCCCTTGTTGGCCTCGCCCACCAGATAGCCGACCGCGCCGTCCTTCTCACCAAAGTTGAGGACAGTGGAGGTGGTGTTGCGGTAGCCCATCTTGTGCAGCAGGCCGGCCAGGGCAACGTCGTTACGCTCGCCCCGGGTGCCATCGTCGTTGACATGGAACTTGGGCACCAGGAACAGGGAGATGCCCCGCACGCCGGCAGGGGCACCCTCGATACGGGCCAGTACCATATGCACGATGTTTTCGGTCAGCTCGTGGTCACCGCCGGAGATGTACATCTTGTTGCCGAACAGACGGTAGCTGCCGTCCTCTGCCGGTTTCGCCTGGGTGCGCAGGTCACCCAGCGCCGAGCCCTGGCCAGGTTCGGTCAGGGCCATGGTGCCACTGTAGCGGCCGTCGAGCATGGCCGGCAGGTATTTGTCCTTCAGTTCCTCGCGGCCAAAGCTCTTGAGCAGGTTGGCGGCGCCGATGGTGAGGAAGGAGTAGGCGGTGCTGGAGACGTTGGCGGCGTTGAAATACGCCATGCTGGCTCGCAGCACCACTTCCGGCAGCTGTGAGCCGCCGTCATCGAAATCGTGATGGGACGCCAGGAAACCAGCTTCGGCAAAGGCATTCCAGGCCGGCTGGGTTTCCGGTATCAGGGTGACCTTTTCGCCGTCGAACGTGGGCTCGTTGGCGTCGCCCTTCTGGTTATGGGGAGCAAAGTACTCGGCGGCAATATCCCGTGCAGTGTTCAGGGTGGCGTCGAATATGGCCCGGTCGTGTTCCGCGTAGCGGGGGCGTTCCAGCAGGCCTTCGGTGTTCAGGACTTCATAGAGGTTGAATTGCAGGTCGCGATCGTTAAGCAGGGTTGCCATTATTGATGGTTTCCGGGGGTCGTAATGGCCCGGGGCATGCGCCCCGGGCGGGCTGGCGTCAGAAGATCAGACCTCCAGCCACTCTTTGCGGATTTCAGGGTTGTTTTTCAGGTCCTCTGGGGTGCCTTCATAGACAATATTCCCCTCACCCATGATGTAGATCCGATCGGCGATGTCCAGAGCGATGGAAAGTTTCTGCTCCACCAGCAGCACCGCCAGACCATCATTGGCCATCTGTTTGAGGATGGCGGCCACGTCGGCCACCACCTTGGGTGCCAGGCCCTCCGTGGGTTCGTCCACCAGTACGCACTGGGGGTCGCCCATCAGGGCGCGGAACATGCTGAGCATCTGCTGCTCACCGCCGGACAGAACTTCCGCCGGTGTATGCTCACGCTCCTTAAGGCGAGGGAACCACTCGTAAACCTTTTCCAGCGTCCACTTCTCGCCGGTCTGGCCTTTTTTCTTCATGCCCAGTTCCAGGTTTTGGGCGACCGTCAGGCCGGGGAATATAGCCCGGTCTTCCGGTACATAGCCAATGCCGGCGTGGGCGACGCTGTGAGGCTCCAGCCCGCTGAGGGTCTTGCCATCGAATTCCACGTGGCCCACTGGTGGCAAAAGCCCCATTACCGCCTTGCAAAGAGTGGAGCGACCTACCCCGTTACGGCCGAGCAGGCTGACCACCTCGCCACGCTCGACAGACATGTTGACGCCCCGGAGGACGTGACTCTTGCCATAGTAAGCATTCAAATCCTGAATCTTGAGCATCAGTGGACCTCCGTACCGAGATAGGCTTCCTGTACCGCCGCGTTGTTGCGGATTTCATCCGGCGTACCGGTAGCGATGATTTCGCCATATACCAGTACGGAGATACGGTCCGCCAGTTCGAAAACCACACTCAGGTCGTGTTCAACCACAACCAGGGTGTTTTCGCCCGTCATACGCTGGATCAACTGGATGGCATCGTTTGCCTCGGTGCGGCTCATGCCCGCCGTAGGCTCGTCCAGCAGGATGACCTCGGCGCCGGAAGCCACGGTGCAGCCCACTTCAAGGGCACGCTGCTCGGCATAGGTGAGCAGCGACGCCGGTGTGTCCGCCTGTTTGTGGAGGTTAAGCTGTTCCGCCAGGGCCATGGCGTGCTCGGTGACCCTGTCCTGCTTCATCACGCTTTTCCAGAACGAGTACTTGTGGCCTTCAGACCATAGCAGGGAGCAGCGCAGGTTCTGCATCACCGTCATGTTCTGGAACAGGTTGGTCACCTGGAAGCTGCGGCTCAGACCCATTCGGTTGACCTTGTGGGCCGGCATGTTGTGAATGTCTTTTCCGAACAGTTTAATCGAGCCGTCGCTGACCTTCAGCCGGCCACTGATCAGGTTGAACAGCGTCGACTTGCCTGCCCCGTTGGGGCCGATGATGACGTGACGTTCGTGCTCGTGTACATCGAGGTTGACTCCCCGAATGATTTCGGCACGTCCGAAGTTCTTCTTGACGCCTTTCAGCTCCAGTGCGTTGCGTTTGGTCATGCCTTACCTCCTTCAGACGAGCCGCTGATACGACGGGCAAGCATTGGCTTGCCATGGAACAACATCAGGCCGAACCCGATGACGGCAATCCCGAAGGAGATCAGCCAGGGTAATGCATTGGTAGCATTCACGGTGAAGCCCATCAGCGCAAATGGTGCACTGGGGTCCCAGCTACGGAAGTAGTGGTAGGACATTTCAATCACACAAATGGCACCGAAAATACCCACCAGACCTGCAAGCACCATGTACAGCCGGATACCGGTGTTGCCTTTCCAGCCCCCGGCTTTCCAGGTGAGGTACTGGGTGTGAACAATGCCCACCAGCCCCATGGGCGCGAACATCACGATGGAGATGAACAGCAGACCAAAGTAAAGCACCCAGGCTTCCGTGTAGGACGACAGCGAGCTTTCCAGGACGGTGACCAGGGCGGCACCAACCATGGGCCCGACGAAGTAACCGATACCGCCAATGTAGGAGCCCAACAGGACGATGCCCGACTGGATCTGGCCGACGGATTCATCGTTGACGATTTCATCGGTGATTACAAACAGCCCGCCCGCCAGGCCAGCGAACATGGCTGACAGGGCGAACTGGATAAAACGCACGATGGTCGGGTTGTAGCCCACGAACTGTGCCCTTTCCGGGTTGTCCCGTACCGCGTTGGCCATCCACCCCAGGGGTGTTTTGCGAAGCAGGTAAATGGAGATGGCGGCAATCAGTGCCCAGGCAACCACAAGGTAGTAGGTGTTGGTATTGGAGCCGTAATCGACACCAAACAGCGACGGCGCGTAGGTCCTGTCACCAAACAGGCCTGCCTCCCCGCCGAAGAAATCACTGAACATCAACGAACTTGAGTGAACCAGTGCACCAAGGCCCAGTGTGATCATGGCGAACACCACCCCGGCCCGGCGTACCGAAAAGCTGCCGAAGATGACACCAAAGAAAAGCCCTGCGGCTGCCCCCACCACGGGAATCAACTCCAGTGGCAGGCCTTCTCCGCCGGCATCGTTGACCATCCTCAGTACATGCATGGCGACATAGGCGCCGAGGCCGTAATA
Organism: Marinobacter lacisalsi; assembly: GCF_042651045.1. Taxonomy (NCBI): domain Bacteria; kingdom Pseudomonadati; phylum Pseudomonadota; class Gammaproteobacteria; order Pseudomonadales; family Marinobacteraceae; genus Marinobacter; species Marinobacter lacisalsi. The sequence continues at coordinate 127,165 of NZ_JBHSDI010000015.1, read as the reverse complement.
GACGGCATGGCCAAAGGAGAGCAGGCCGGTGTTACCCAGCAGCATGTTATAGGACAGCGCGAAAATGATGGCGATCCCCATATGGCTCAGCAGTGTGATGCCGTGACGCGAGTCAAAGATTTGCGGCAGTATCAGCGCGAGCAGCGGAATCACCACCCAGGGCCAGAACCTGAGTAGGTTGCTGGCTCCCCCCGCAGCAGTGTTAGTAGCCATAGATTTGTCTTCCTGTTGCGTTGTTGTTGTGGTTGTCATGCTTCACGCTTCCCGAACAGGCCGCGAGGTCTGAAGATCAGGGTCAGCACCAGCAGCAGGTAGGGAAGCACGGCGGCGATACGGGTGGTTTCCATATGCCAGAGCACCCCGAAGAAGCCGGAGTCCTCGATGCCGAGGCTGCCAATGGCGCCCGCCAGGGAGAAATTGATCGACAGGAAGAAGGTCTGCAGGATGCCGATGATCAGTGACGCCACCAGGGCCCCGGGCACTGAGCCCAGACCACCGAGCACCACCACCACAAACACGATCGGGCCCATCATGAAGGCCATGCCCGGATCCGTGACAAAGTGAATGCCGCCAACAACGCCGCCAAGACCGGCGAGGGCGCAGCCAAAGGCGAATACGAAGGTGAACACCATGGGCACGTTATGGCCCAGAGCACCAACCATGTCGGGGCGGGACAGGGCACCCTGGATGACCAGGCCGGCGCGGGTCTTTTTCAGCAGCAACCAGAGACCGACGAACATGACAATGGCCACGAGCAGGATAAAGACCTTGAACATGGAATAATCCAGGCCCATCAGGCTGAATGCCGTGAAGTCGAGTGAAGCGGGTGCCTTGTAGGGAACTGGCACCGTACCCCAGAACAGGGCGACCAGCTCTTCGATCACGTAGGCCAGGCCAAAGGTGAACAGTAGTTCAGGCACATGGCCATACTGATGTACGCGGCGCAGTCCGTAACGCTCTACCAGAGCGCCGAATGCACCGACAAGAATGGGGGCGAGCAAGAGCGCAACCCAGAAGCCGGTCGCCAGGCCAACAGTGTAGGCAAAATAGGCGCCCAGCATGTAAAAGCTGGCGTGGGCGAAGTTCAAGACGCCCATCATCCCGAAAATGAGGGTCAGGCCGCTGGACATCATGAACAGCAGCGTGCCGTACAGCACGCCATTCAGAATGGAATAAGCGATGGTTTCGAGCATGGTGAGACGAATTCCTGGTTATTGTTCTGAAAGGCTCCGGCGGCTTTGCGCCGCCGGAGTTTGGTTCGGACTTAAGGGCGTCTCATATTGCAGCTGGTAGTGTCCGTCGCCTCTTCAACGGGAATATTGGCCACGGTGCGGAAGCCAACGCCGGAGTTATCGGCATCGTACTTGGCATCAGCATCCATAACAGAGATGTACATGGGCTGCAGGATCTGGTGATCCTTGGCGCGCATGGTCACCGTGCCGGTGGGAGACTGGAATTCCATGCCTTCCAGCGCGTGGGCAATGGCATCGACGTCTTCGGCGTTACCGACTTCTTCGATGGCGTTCTTCAGCATGTGCATCTGGTTGTAGATGCGGTGGTAGTACCAGTCGATTTCCGGGTAGCGTTCCTTGAACTCGACAAACCACTGCTCGTATTCCTCCAGGCCTTCGTCCACGTTCACGTCGGCATGCCACTCGGTGACCTGGAACAGAATGTCTTCACCACGCGGGCCAACGGCTGCCGGAGTGCCCAGGCCGCCACCGTAATAGGTGTAGGTGTTGACGTCGAGGCCGGCGCTATCGATTGCGCGGACCAGCAGCGACAGGTCGTTACCCCAGTTGCCGGTTACCACTGTGTCAGCACCCGACTGCTGGATTCGCGACACATAGGGCGAGAAGTCACGGACCTGTGCGATCGGGTGAAGTACATCGCCAACCACTTCGGCGTTGATGTCTTTTTCACCAACCAGTTCTTTCATGCGGCTGGAGATAAACTGACCGTGGGAATAATCCTGGTTGATCAGGAATATATTGTCGATCTGGTCATCCCGGGTTTTCATGAAGTTGGACAGCGCTTCCAGTTTGATGGCGCTGTTAGCATCAAAACGGAAGTGATAGAAGCTGCAACGCTCATTGGTCAGCGCCGGGTCCACGGCGGCGTAATTGAGGAAGATGACCTTGTCGTCGTTGCGGCGGTTGTTGCGATCCACGGCTTCGACGATGGCGCCGGCGACGTTGGAACCGTTGCCCTGGGTGACGAAGTTGATGCCATCATCCACCGAACGCTGTACCAGCGATACGGATTCGGACGGGCTCTGCTTGTTGTCCATGGCGACGATTTCGATGTCGCGACCCAGGATGCCGCCCTGCTCGTTCATTTTTTCCGCAGCGAAGCGGAAATGCTTCAGACCAGCGTCACCAACGTTGGCGAAGGGGCCGGAAAGCGGCTCGATGTAGGCAATCCGGATGGGCCCTTCCTGAGCGTGAGTGATGGAAGAAATGGCCATGGTCAGGCCAATCATGGTGCCGGTGAACAGTCCGGCCTTCTTGTTTCGTATCATGGTTTTCTCCTGATTGTTGTTGCCGGTTGGGCAACAGTCTTCTTGTAATTGTTAGACAGTGTCTCAGACTGTATAGCGAGCGCTTGCTCTATTCAACGAGAAGATCGATAATTTTTTACTATGAAGTGGCCTCCTGAAATTGGATGAATTCAGCTACTTGCATTTCGTCCTGCGAGTCAAAGGTATAGTTGATTAAATCAACCAGTTCAACCGGTAAATTCACGTTTACCGGAATTTTACTGTAGTGGGATAATGCAGTTTTGCATGGTTAATCCAGAATTTCTCGTTACCATCCTGGCCTACAACCAACAAAAAGCGGAGACCCTCATGACCGACCAGACCCCCGAATGCCTCTGGCAACCCGATCAGGCCCGGATCGAGCGCAGCCGAATGCACGATTTCATGCAATGGCTGACATTGCATCGTGGCCTGGAGTTCCGGGATTACAATGAGTTCTGGCAGTGGTCCGTGGATCAACTGGAAGACTTCTGGGCGGCGTTCTGGGAATACTTCGATATTCGATACTCCGTTCCCTACACCAGAGTGCTGGACGGCCATCACATGCCAGGGGCCAAGTGGTTCGAGGAGGCCCGCATCAACATGATCGAGCAGGCCCTCCGTTTCCACGAGGACGATCCCGCTCGCCCCGCAATCATCTCCCGATCGGAAATCCGCCCGCTGCAGGAACTCTCCTGGGGCGACCTGAAGAAACAGGTAGCCTCCTTTGCCCACAGCCTTCGCCAGATGGGTGTCGGTCCCGGTGACAGGGTGGTGGCCTACCTGCCGAACATTCCGGAAACGGTGGTGGCGTTCTATGCCTGCGCCAGTATTGGCGCCATCTGGTCCAGCTGTTCCCCGGACATGGGCACCCGCAGCGTGATTGACCGCTTCCGTCAGATTGACCCCAAGGTGATGATCGCGGTGGACGGCTATCGTTATGGCGGCAAGGATTTCAACCGCATGGACGTAGTGGCGCAGTTACGTGAGGAGCTGCCGACCCTTGAACAGATGGTTTTACTCCCCTATCTGGATGCCGATGCCTCGCTGGAGGCATCCACAGCCTGGTCGGAAATGCTGGTTCACGACGTTCCCATGACCTTTGAACAACTACCCTTTGATCACCCGCTGTGGGTGGTCTATTCCTCGGGTACCACCGGCATGCCCAAGCCCATCGTACACAGTCATGGCGGCGCCCTGCTGGAAGGTCTGCAGGGCCAGGGGCTGCACATGGACCTGCAGCCGGACGACCGCTACCTGTGGTTCACCACCACCGGCTGGATCATGTGGAACGCACAGATCGGTGGCCTGCTGCTGGGAAGTACCATCTGCATCTACGACGGTAACCCGGGTTACCCGGACCTTGGCACTCTCTGGCGGTTTGCCGGCGAGGCCGGGGTCACTTTCTTCGGGGCCGGCGCCGCCTATTTTCTCAACTGCAAGAAGGCGGAGGTTCATCCCGGGGAGTACGCGGACCTCGGTGGCATCCACTCCGTAGGCTCTACTGGCTCGCCGCTGTCGGATGAGGGCTACAAGTGGATCATGAAAGAGCTGGGGGATGACGTGCTGGTGGCCCCAATCAGCGGCGGCACCGACGTGGCAGCCTTCTACGTGGGCTGCAACCCGATCATGCCAGTCTATGCCGGCGAGATGCAGTGTCGCACTCTGGGGACGGCGGTTTACGCCTTCGATGAGGCCGGCAAGGCCCTGGAGGATGAGGTGGGGGAGCTCGTGGTGACGAAGCCCATGCCCTCCATGCCGCTGTATTTCTGGGGAGACGAGGGCGGCCAGCGCTATCACGACAGTTATTTCGACACCTATCCGGGCATCTGGCGCCACGGTGACTGGATCCGTATTACGCCGCGCGGCGGCGCCATTATCTATGGCCGTTCCGACACCACCATCAACCGCCAGGGTGTGCGTATGGGTACTGGCGAGATCTACCGGGTGGTGGAGGAAATTCCCGAGGTGATGGACTCACTGATTGTGGATCTGGAGTATCTGGGGCGGGAATCCTGGATGCCGCTGTTTGTGGTGCTACGTGATGGCGTGAGCCTGGATGATGAGCTGAGAGGCCGCATCCGCGCCGCCATCCGGGACAATCTCTCGGCCCGGCATGTGCCCAACGAGATTATCCCCACGGCGGCCATTCCGTACACGCTTACCGGCAAGAAGATGGAGTTGCCAATCCGCAAGCTGTTGCTGGGCCAGGCTCTGGCACAGGTGGCCAGCCCGGACGCCATGGCCAATCCGGACAGCCTGGATTTTTACATCCGCTTTGCCGAGAAGCGGGGGACTGCCCCGGCCGAGTAACCGTCTGTGAGGTCAACGGAGGTTATAGTAGGCCGCCGTTGATCCCCGTTGCTGTTTGGCCCGTTCGATTTCCGCACGCGCCACGGTCCGCAGGTGCACCTCATCGGGCCCGTCCAGGAAACGCAGGGCCCGGCCCCAGGTCCACAGGTAGGCCAGTGGGGTATCCGGCGTCAGGCCCATGGCACCGAATACCTGCATGGCCCGGTCCACCACCCGGGTCTGCAGCCGTGCCGAAACCAGCTTGATGGCAGACACGTCCACCCGGGCAGAGGCGTTGCCATGGGTATCCATTTTCCAGGCCGCCTGCAGCACCAGCAGCCGGGCCTGATCGATCTCCAGCCGGGATTCGGCGATCCAGTCCCTGACGTTCTCATACTCGCTGAGGAACTTGCCGAAGGTACGGCGTTCCAGTGACCGCTCGGTCATCATCTCGAGGGCCAGTTCGCACTGGCCAATGGTGCGCATGCAGTGGTGTACCCGGCCGGGGCCCAGCCTGGCCTGAGCCATGGCGAAGCCCCCGCCAGGCTTGCCCAGCAGGTTCTCGGCCGGTACCCGCACATTGCGGAAGGCAATCTCGCAGTGCCCCTCCGGTGAGTGGTGCTGCATGATGGGGATATTGCGCACCACCTCCAGCCCCGGTGTATCCATGGGTACGATGACCATGGAATGCTGCTGGTGGCGACTGTCGCCGTCGCTGTCAGCGCAGCGGCCCAGCACGATGGCAAAGCGGCAGTTGGGGTGGTTGGCGCCGGTGATGAACCATTTGCGTCCGTCTACCACATACTCGTCGCCGTCCCTGCGGATGGTGGTGTTGATGTTGGTGGCATCCGAGGACGCGGTATCCGGCTCGCTCATGGCGAAACACGAGCGGATGGTGCCTTCCAGTTGTGGCTTCAGCCAGGTGTCATACTGCTTATCCGTGGCAAACCGGTGCAGCAGTTCCATGTTGCCGGTATCCGGCGCGCTGCAGTTGAACACCTCGGCGGCCCAGGGCAGACGCCCCATGATTTCAGCCAGCGGGGCGTAGTCGAGGTTGCTCATCGGCGTGCCGGGCTCGTGTTCCTTCAGCTCCGGCAGAAACAGGTTCCACAGGCCGTCTTCCCTGGCCTGGGTTTTTATGGGTTCAATGATGTCCAGTGGATACTGGCCCGAAGCGGCCAAGTTCAGCCAGTCGCTGTTACGGGGCAAAACGTGTTTTTTCATGAAGCGCCGCATCAGGTTCTGGACCTGATGGGAGTCTTCCGAATAATCAAAATCCATGATGGGCCCTGGTGTCACGTTTGGTTAATTCGTTGACCTACTGCGTGACGCTGGGGCCTCTGGCCAAGGCGCCAGTCCGTCCCGTCGGTGAAAGGTCTGCCGCCAGCCTACTGCACCCGGGCGGGCCGGGCGTTGATGCAGATCAAGCGCTGTCGGGTGTGGTGCGGGCCCGTTCGGCGGCCTCATCGTCCAGTTCCTTCCAGGCGGCATAACGATGCAGGTCTGATTCCACCAGTTTCAGGCACAGGGCCACCACGCCGGCGTCATCCAGCAGGCCGAAACCGACAATCATGTCAGGTATCAGATCCAGCGGGTTGAGTACGTAGAGCAGGGCTCCGGCAATGGCGGCCACGCTCTTCCACGGAATCTGACGGTAACGGCCGTTCCAGAAGTCCCTCAGCAGCGAGAACATCAGGCGAATGTCAGTGGAGAATCGTTTGAGTCGGCCGCTGGTGTGGACTTTGTGTTCCACTTTCCTCTGCCGTTCCAGCAGCGATTTCAGGTCGTCCTCCCGGACGTTGCGGCTTTCGCGGTCCAGTGCCTGCCTTGTCTGACGATCACTGATCACGCTCATGGTTGGCCCCTTGGTCAATGGGATGTACGTCGAAGCATATCAAACTCCGATGAAAACACAGGCCAACAGTGGCAATCTGTACGCACTTTCATGAAGCCCGTCATTCTGCCGGTGAATGCAACTGGTATGATGATGATCCTTACGTTGCCCACAATTCGCGGCCACAGGGCCGTTACCGATCCAGGGAGATTTCAAGATGAAAGGAGCACTGACTGTTTTCCGGGCCTTTTTCCTGATGGGCTGCGCCCTGATACTGAGCGCCTGCGCAACCTCAGGTTCGCAGTCATCCGGTGGACCGATTCCCACCGCACCGCTGACCAATACCTACTGGAAGCTGATGTCCCTCAAGGGTACCGAGGTGGACGTGCCCAGGGGCGCACAGGGCGAACCCCACATGATCTTCCGTGACGATGGCAAGGTAAATGGCTTCAGCGGTTGCAACCGCTTTGTGGGTGAGTACACCGTCCGAGGGGCAAACCTGCTGTTCGATTCCATGGCCAGTACCAAGATGGCCTGCCCTGACGATAGCTTCGAAACACCGCTCTATGAGGTGTTCTCCCAGACCGCCGGTGTCTTCCTCGAAGGCAAGGTGCTCAAGCTGCTGAACGAGAAAGGCCACGAGCTGGCGCGTTTCGAGGCGGTGGCGCTGCCCTGATTACCATCGGGCCTTGTCCCACATCTCCGGATTGGCCCAGTACTTCGGATTATTCCAGGTCCGCTTGTGGTTGTAGGTGTCGATATTGTAGGTGTATAGCGTGTGGCCCCCGTCCGCTTCATTGCTGGCCTGTCGCACGAAGCCCAGGGCGATGAAGTCGTTGAAGGCCCAGTCACTGTTGTTGCTGACAAGCACCGCAATCTGATGGTTGCCCAGGTTGCGAAGCTGCCCGAGTAGCACCCGGCCGGTTTCCACGGGCAGGTGTTCCAGGGTGTCAGTGACAATGGCCAGATCGTGGGGGGTCGCACTGGCGCCTGCCAGCTCCCCGCTGGCGGGGTCCAGTGACTCAATGGCCACCTCGGAATGACTGGCCAGCCAGTCATCGGCAGCCTGCCTGGCGGCCTCTCCGGCCACCAGCAGGGAGCTCGGCTGGCAGTCCTCGATAACAGACATGAACAGGGACCGGGCGTTCATAGTGGCTCCTTGTGATGAAAACGTTCCCACCATGATACGCCCTTTGAGACTGTTCGGTCTGTTACTCCATGGAAGTGGCGCCAATACGGTGGATGCTCACGTCCGCGCCATTGAACTCCTCTTCCTGGCTCAGGCGCAGGCCGGCCACCTGCCGCACGATACCGTAGATGACCAGGCCGCCCACAAAGGCGATCACCATGCCGGCCAGCGATCCGACCAGCTGTGACATCAGGCTGACGCCGCCCAGGCCGCCCAGGGAAGCCTGCCCGAAGATGCCGGCGGCGACGCCGCCCCACAGCCCGCACACACCGTGCAGGGGCCAGACACCGAGCACATCGTCCAGCTGCTCAATGCGGTTCTGGGCCCACTCGAACAGATAGACGAAGATGGCACCCGCCACACCGCCGGTAACCAGTGCGCCAATGGGGTGCATCAGATCCGATCCGGCACAGACCGCCACCAGTCCGGCCAGCGGACCGTTATGGATAAAGCCGGGGTCCTTGCGGCCCACCACCATGGCGACGATGGTGCCGCCTACCATGGCCATCAGGCTGTTGACCGCCACCAGTCCGCTGATACCGTCCAGGGTCTGGGCGGACATGACATTGAAGCCAAACCAGCCTACGGTCAGTATCCAGGCCCCCAGCCCCAGGAACGGGATATTGGAGGGGGCAAAAGCCACTACCTTGCCGTGGCGGTAGCGACCATGGCGGGCGCCCAGCAGCAGTACCGCTGCCAGGGCAATCCAGCCGCCGACACCGTGTACCACCACAGAGCCCGCGAAGTCATGGAAAGGGGCGCCAAAGCTGCTTTCCAGCCAGGCCTGGAAGCCGTGGTTGCCGTTCCAGATCAGGCCCTCGAAGAACGGGTACAGGAAGGCCACCACCAGGCCTGAGGCAATCAGCATGGGGTAGAAGCGCGCCCGTTCGGCGATACCGCCGGATACAATGGCGGGTATGGCGGCGGCGAAGGTCAGCAGGAAAAAGAATTTGACCAGTTCATAGCCCTGATTTTCGGTCAGGGCCGTAGCACTACTGAAGAAGTGATTGCCATAGGCGATGTAGTAGCCAATGAAAAAGTAGGCAATGGCGGAAATGCCGAAGTCGGTCATGATCTTGACCAGCGCATTGACCTGGTTCTTGTGGCGCACGGTGCCCACTTCGAGGAAGGCGAAGCCGGCGTGCATGGCCAGTACCATGACGGCACCGATCAGCAGAAAAAGTGTGTTCGCACTGTCGGTCAGGGTATGAATGGCTGATGGAATATCCACGGACAGGAGTGCTCCCGGGTTAATGAGTTGATCAGCCGGGTGGTTCACGCTGGTGCGTGACCCCGGCCCGCTCTGGCGGATGGGTTAGCAATAATCGATCCAGAGTGGTGCGCATGCTTTATTGTTGGGCGGTTAAGTGAATTCTGATGGTGCTAAAGGGGCATGACATGTTTGTCTGCGAAGAAATAATGCACGCTTACTGTGCGAAAAGCGGTTTTATGCACGCTTATGGGGCCGGCGTGCATCTTTGGCAGGAGAGTGGGTGGTGACCAGTGTCAATGTGTCAGGACTGCGCAAATCCTACGCTACCGGTGCGGAAGCTGTACCGGTATTTACAGGCCTTTCGCTGCGGCTTGCATCGCACGAATCCCTGGCCCTGACCGGACCGTCGGGGTCTGGTAAGAGCACGTTGCTCAATATCCTGTGCGGGCTGGAAGGCATTGATGGCGGTGAGGTGCACGTGCTTGGCCATGAAGGTGCGTCCCTGAGTAACGACCAGTGGGCGGGGCTGCGTCGCCAACGGATCGGGGTGGTGTTCCAGGACAGCAACCTGATGCCCGCGCTGACTCTGGAGGAAAACCTGAAACTGCGTGCCGATCTGGCCGGGCGGTCGTTCGGACCAGTCCGCGACTGGTTGAGCCGCCTTGGCCTGGCAGGGCTGGAAGACCGCTACCCGGATCAGGTCTCCGGCGGGCAGCGTCAAAGGGCCGCCCTGGCCATGGTATTCGTGATGGGGCCGGACCTGGTGCTGGCGGACGAACCCACCGGCAGCCTGGACCGCCATACGGCACGGGACGTTGCCGATGCACTGTTCCACTGGCAGCAGGCCCAGGGGTGCAGCCTGATCCTCGCAACCCATGACCTTGAGCTGGCGGACCGGTGTAACCGGCGCCTTGACCTGGCGGGCGGAGGGCAGCAGTGATACTGCGGGCCGTACTCAGCCATTATCGGCGCCATCCTCTGCAGCTGCTCGCCCTGTGGTTGATTCTTGCCCTGGCAACCGCGCTCTGGTCCGGCGTGTGGACCCTGACGGAGCAGGCCCGCGACAGCATGGTGGCGGGTGATAGCCAGTTGTCCGGTCGACAGCAGGTGGTGCGTGACGATGGTGCCCCGGTTACGGTGGCCGATTTTGCCAGCCTCAGGCGCGCCGGTCTCTGCGTTTTTCCCTGGCTTCAGGTGGCGGCTGGTGAGGCCAGGGGTCAGGTGGTCGGCATTGATCCCCTGGCCATGGCCTGTGCTCAGGGGGGCGCTCCGGGTGCGGGGCTCTCCCTGGACGGTCAGCCATTCGTGGATATTGCCGAAGCGGCGGAACAGGCGGCCGCGGGTTATGCGTCCACCCTGCGTCTTTATGTCAGCGAGGGGGCCGCACCTTTGCCCGAAGGCTGGCAACGTCAGGCTGACCCCGGGGGGCTGACCACCGGTGAACTGTCTGACAGCTTCCTGCTGAATCTGGATGCCCTGGGGCTTCTGGTGGTACTGGTGTCGGCCTTGCTGATTCGCAGCGTCTACACCCTGGCACTGGCCCAGCGCCGGGAAAGTCTGGGTCTGCTGGAACGTTATGGCGTTACCCGCCGGCGCCTGAGGTTGCATCTGCTCCTGGAGCTGATGGTGCTGGCCGGCCTGGGAGTGGTGCCCGGCTACCTGCTTGGGCAAAAGCTGGCTGACACGCTTGCCGGTGGTTTCGGAGCCGCGCTTGACAACCTCTTCGAAACTGACCTGTTGGCCACCGGCGAGTCGCTTGCCGGGTTCCTGGTGACTCTGGGGATGATGATTCTGGTGGTGCTCTGGTGTGGACTGGACCTGCTCCGGGGTGGGTCTGACAGTACCCGGCCAAAGGTGCATCCGGTATTCGGGGTGGTCCTGGTTGTTGCTGGTATCCTGCTGATCGTGCCGGCGCAGACCCTGGTGACCGTCTTCCTGGGCACCGCGCTGTTGCTGACGGGTGCCGGTCTGATCACGCCAGCGCTGCTGGCCTGGAGCCTGTCGCCAACACCCGATACGCCCCCGCTGAAGCTCTGGCGCCGACGGGAACTGGGCGTGCTTGCACGACGCCTGGCCCTGCCCCTGGTTGCCCTGCAGCTGGCGGCCGGAACCGTGATTGCGGTTCATGCCCTGGTCTCCACCTTCGAAGGCACGTTCCATGGCTGGCTTGATCAGCGTCTGGCCGGTGATCTGTTTGTGGAAATACCGGAGGGCGAGCCACTGGCGCCGGCGGCTGCCTGGCTGGAGAAGCAGGAGGGGGTGACGCAGTGGCATCCGGTGGTGCACGGGCGCGCCCGCGTGCCTCTGCCGGAAGGGGAGCAGCAGGTGGACCTGATGGCGACCGACACCACGTCTTCCCTGATCCGCCAATGGTCCCTGCTGGCTGCTGTATCCCGGCCGTGGCAGGCGCTGGCTGATGGCGATGTTCTGGTCAACGAGCAACTGGCCCGCCGTCGGGAACTGGCCCCGGGGAGCCAGTTGGCGCTGGTCATCGCGGGGAAGGCGATGACGGTGGAGATCGCCGGGGTGTATGCCGACTACGGTCGGCCCGCTGGAGAGATCCTGTTGGATATCCGCTACCTGCCCGAAGGCTTTGTGGCCGGTTTCCGGTCGTTGACCATTAAGCTCGCGGACAGCGGCGCCTCCCGGTCAGACGTTGTGTCCGGGCTGGAAGCAGCCTGGAACGTTGATTCCCTGCAGGTGCGGGACAACGGCACCATCCATCGCCTGGCCACCCGGGTGTTCGAGCAGACCTTTGCCCTGACGCGGTCGATCAGCTACCTCACCCTGATGCTGGCCGGCACGGCCCTGCTGATGACCGGCTGGGTGGTGCTGCGCTCGCGGGCCTGGTATGTCGGCCTGCTCTCCGCGTGGGGGCTGACCCGGCGGCAACGGCGGCGAACGATCACCATACTCACTGCGGAATTCATGCTGGCCATCTGGGTGGCGGCACTACCGGTGGGCGTTGCCCTGACCTGGGTCCTGGTGGACCGCATCAACCCGGTGGCCTTTGGCTGGACGCTGCCCATGGCCATCTACCCCGGGTACTGGCTGGAACTGCTGCTGTTGTTTGGCCTGGCCGCGGCAGTGGTGGGCTGGCTGGCCAGTATTGACCGGTCGCGGGCTCCGGTACAGGCGCCCCGTCTGGATGGAGGACAGGAGCGATGATCAGGACACTGAGTGGCTACGCCGTGGCCGTTGTCTGGCTGGTCATGGCGGGCTGCACGGACACACCGGAACCGGAGGGTTTTGCCGGCCTGGCGGATTCTGCGCCAGAGTCCGCGTTCCGCCAGCCGTCTGCGGAAGACCGGATCGAGCTGCCCGGCGATTGGGGCGCCCATCCGCAACACCGGATCGAATGGTGGTACCTCACCGCCAACCTGAGAACGGCCGACGGCCAGCCCATGGGCCTGCAGTGGACCCAGTTCCGGCAGGGGCTGGAGCCGCGACCAGTGACGGAAGAACCGCCTCCGGCCGCCCGCTGGCCACTACAGTCGGCCTGGATGGCCCATGGTGCGGTGTCATTCCAAGGCCATCACTGGTTCTCGGAACGCTTTGCCAGGGGCGATATCGGCCAGGCTGGCGCCCGGGCCGAGCCCCTGCAGGTATGGCTGGACCACTGGCGACTGGAAGCGGTTGAACCCGGTCGCTGGCATCTGACTGCCTCGGGAGAGAACTGGTCCTACCAGCTGGAGCTGGCGCCTGATGACAGGGTCATTCGTCATGGTGAACAGGGCTTCAGTGCCAAGACAGACAGCGGCCAGGGCTCCATGTACTTCAGCCTTACCGACATCGGCATCACAGGCACCGTCACCGTGGATGGCACGGAGCACCAGGTGAATGGCACCGGCTGGCTGGACCGGGAGTGGAGCAGCCAGTTCCTGCGCTCCGACCAGCAGGGGTGGGACTGGTTCGCCCTGAGGCTGGAGAACGGCGGGCGGTTGATGGTGTTCCGTGTCGGTCGTGGTGAGGGGGGCTTCCGTTCCGGTACCTGGCGCGGGCCGGATGGCAACGTACACAGCCTGTCGGCGGACCAGATTCAGCTGACCGCAAGCGTCTGGCGTGCTACCGACCATGGTCGGGTGCCGGCGGAGTGGCGAATAGAGGTACCATCCCGCGGTATTGACCTGATTGTAGGTGCGCCCGAAGGCGAGTACTGGAACCGCGGTCTCTACCCTTACTGGGAAAGTCCGGTGACGGTGACCGGCACGCACAGCGGTGAAGGGTACATGGAGCTGACCGGATACCATCGGCCATAAGTGCCGCATCACGGTGAGTTTTTATTGCCGCTGATCAAGGCTCTGTCCCTTCTGGCGCCTATAGTCGGGGTATACCCGTGGTTTCCAGACCAAGGCAGTATTGACCATGACTATCATGACCCGTTTAAACATTCGTAGCCGCTTGCTTCTCGCGGTTCTGCTACCGGTGATTCTGACAGGCGTCGCCGTGGCATGGCTCACCACGTCGCAGCTGAAGGCCAGTGGTGAAGCAGAGTTGCAGCGCCTGGAGCGGACCCTGACTGACGCCCGCAAGGAAGGGTTGAGAGATGTGGTGCAAACGACCCGCTCCATCATCAGTGAAGCCCGGAGTGACCCGGCCCTGTCGGACGAGGAGGCCAGGCAGGAGGCCCGCAGCCGTATCCGGTCCATCGAATTCGGCAATAACAACTATGTGTTTGCCTGGCGCCGGGACATGTTCAACCTGGCCTACCGCCCGGACCCTGACCGCGAGGGTATTTCCGAGGACCCGGAAGTTGGCGAACTGATCGGCGACCTGTTCGAAGCCGCAGCCGGCAATGGGTTTTACGCGTACGAGTGGCCCAATCCGGCGGCAGGGGGTGCGATTGAGCCCAAGCTGTCCTACGCCGTGCTGATTGACGACTGGGACTGGATGATCGGTGCCGGGGTTTACATCACCGACATCGAGGCCACCCTGGCCAAAGCCAGGGCCGAGATTGACGAGAACATCAACCAGGCGCTGATATTTATCCTGCTGGCCACGGTGGTTGTGATCGTGATTGCCGCTGTGTTGGGTGGCCTGGTCGGCCGCACGGTGACTCGTCCGCTGGCCCGTGTCAGTGACATGATGCGGGAGGTGGCCGAGGGTGATGGTGACCTCACCCACCGTCTGCCGGACGAGGGCAATGATGAGCTGGCGGTGCTATGCCAGCGCTTCAACGCCTTTATTGCAAAGATTCACGGCACCATCCGGGAGGTGGATGAAACCACCCGTCAGGTGGCCTCGGCTGCCGAGGAGCTCAGCAGCGTGGCTGAAGAGACCCGGGCTTCGGTTCAGGTCCAGGGGTCGGAAACGGACCAGATCGCCTCGGCCATTACGGAAATGGCTGCCACCATCCACCAGATCTCGAAAAACGCCAATGAGGTGCAGCAGGCGGGGGCGGATGCAGATCGCCTCTCCAGGGAAGGCGGCCAGACCATGGCGGGCTCCCAGCAGTCGGTGGCTCAGCTGTCGCAGAATATCCTGGAGAGCGCCACCGCCATTGAGGCACTCGCGGCCCGAAGTGATGATATCCAGAAAGTATTGGACGTCATCCATGAAGTCACCGACCAGACCAACCTGCTCGCCCTCAACGCGGCGATCGAGGCTGCCCGGGCCGGCGAGCATGGGCGTGGTTTTGCAGTGGTGGCGGACGAAGTGCGCCAGCTGGCCAGGCGTAGTGGCGAATCGGCGGGGCAGATCCGGGAAATGATCGACGGCTTTACCAGTGAAACCCGCAGTGCCGTGGACCGGATGCGATCATCCCAGGGGCTGTCAGATGAGACGGTGGAGCGAATCAATCATGCCAGTTCCGCGTTGAGCACTATTGAGCGGTCAGTGGAGCACATCCACGACCAGGTAACACAGATTGCGGCGGCGGCCGAAGAGCAAAGTCAGGTGGCCGAGGAGATCAACAAGAACGTCGTGCGTATCGTGGAGGCGGCCCAGAACAGCGATGCCGGTGTTACCCAGACCAATGATGCAAGCCGGGAACTGGCCCGGCTGGGCGAACGGCTGCGGGAGCTGGTGTCACAGTTCAGGGTTTGATGGATGCAGTGGGTTTACTGCGCTAGGATTCCCGTAGAGACCGAATAAACTGCTGATATCGCGGAATAAGGAACGCCAATGGAAATCAAAACGTTCGAAGACCTGATCAACTGGGTGCGGGACATGCACGGTTTTCTCGCCCGCAGCATGCAGGAAAGCGCCGGGAGCAATGCCGATGAGCAGGCCGGCGCCCTGTTGACCTACCTGGCGGACCACGAGCAGGAGCTGGTGCGCATCACCGATGAGTTCGAGCGCCAGGCCGACCGCAAGACGCTGGATACCCGTCTGTATGACTACATGAAGCACAAGCCGGTGAAGGTGAGCGATCCGGCGGACACCCATTTTGCGTCCCTGGGGTTTGAAGAAATCTGCGAAGAAATCTTCCGTTTTCACGACCAGGTCATCGACCTGTATGACAGCCTGGGGGGCAAGGCGGAAATTCCGGAAGCCAAGGAACTGGTGGATTCCCTGAAGAAGATGGAGGAGAACGAGGCGATGCGCCTGGCGCGGCAGATCGCCAGCACCCGCGACATGTGAGCCCGGCGACCGCTTCGGCGGTATTGCCCCGTCCGGGTCATTCGTTAACCTGCTGCCAGGGCGCCAGTCCGCAGGTGTGGCGGTTCCACATAAAGGGCTGGCAACATCGGTCACAGGACTCGTCATCTCGCCATCAGGGGCTCGGCAGCTAACGAATTACCCAGGGGGGACACCAGCCCTATATGGCGGTATAGCCACCGTCCAGGGGCAGGGCAACGCCAGTGGTGAAACCGGCACCCTCGGAACACAGGTACAGTACGGCGGCGGCTACTTCCTGCGGCTGGCCGATGCGACCGATGGGATGCATGCTCTTGTGGACTTCCTCCTTGCGGGGGTCGTCTTCCACCGCCCTGCGCAGCATGTCCGTGTCAATGACGGCAGGGCAGATGGCGTTGACCCGTACGCCCCGGCGGCCGTACTCCACCGCTGCCGATTTGGTCAGGCCAACCACCGCATGCTTGCTGGCGCTGTAGATGCTCATTGCAGGGGCAGCACCCAACCCGGCCACTGAGGCGGTGTTGACGATCACGCCGCCACCGGCATTCACCATCACCGGAATCTCCTGTCGCATACATTGCCACACACCCTTCACATTGACGTCCATGATGGCGTCGAAGATGCCTTCGTCGCCGTCGGCCAGCTTGGCGCGCTCCAACTCCACACCGGCATTGTTGAACGCGAAGTCCAGGCGGCCGAACTGTTCGACGGTCTGTTCAACCAGATGCTTCACGTCGTCTGACCGGGTTACGTCGCAGCGTACGAAGGCAGCCTTGCCGCCGGCCTCATTGATAGCGGCCGCCACTCTGGCCCCCGCTTCCTGATTGATGTCCGCCATCATCACGCTGGCACCGGCGGCGGCAAACGCCCGGGCGGTAGCTTCACCAATACCTGCTGCCGCACCGGTCACCAGGGCCACCTTTCCGTCAAACTGCTGGGTCATCTTGTTATTCCTCTGTGGTCATTGACGTGGACGGGCAATGGTAGCCCTTTTTGCCAGGGGGAAGAAGCGGCCCCCGCAGGGCTTGACCGAGTGGTCGGGGCAAAAGGTGAAGGGACAACCGTGAAACGCTATCATTCGTCGGTAAACCGTCAACAATGAACAGTAAAGGCAGGTACAGGCGTGCTGGTTTTACAGGTTGTCAGGGCAGTCACCATCTGCCTGCTGATTCTGGTGATTACCCTGGTCGGTATTGGTCCCATGATGCTGATGGGGCTGGTGAAGGCACTGGTGCCCGTCAAGTGGCTGCAAAGGCTGTGCTCGGCGGGGGTGATGTGGATCGCCGAAACCTGGGCCGAGGGGCTGAAGTCCATCTTCAGGCTAATGACACCCACGGTCTGGGATATCCGCAGTGATGTTACCCTGGCGCGGGACCAACCCTACCTGGTGGTCAGCAACCACCAGTCCTGGGTGGATATCCCGGCGCTTGTGGAGGTGTTCAACCGCCAGGCCCCGTTCTTCAAGTTTTTCCTCAAGAAGGAGCTGATCTGGGTGCCGCTGGTGGGGTTGGCCTTCTGGGCGCTGGACTATCCCTTCATGAAGCGCTACAGCAAGGAGCACCTGGAAAAGCACCCGGAAGACCGGGGCAAGGATCTGGAGATCACCCAGCGGGCCTGCGAGAAGTTTCACGACCTCCCAGTCACCGTGGTGAATTTTCTCGAGGGCACCCGTTATACCCCCGCCAAGCATCGCCAGCAGGGTTCACCATACCGGCATCTTCTCAGGCCCAAATCCGGTGGTATTGCCTTCGTAATGGCCGCCCTGGGGGAGCAGATGCGTTATCTGCTGGACGTCACCATCGTGTACCCGGAAGGGCGGGTCCCTGGCTTCTGGGAGCTACTCAGCGGCCAGGTGTCCCGGGTGATTGTGGACGTTCGCAGCCGCACGGTGCCGCCGGAACTGTTCGTGGGGGACTACGCCAACGACCCGGATTTCCGGGACACCTTCCAGGCCTGGGTCCGGCAGCTCTGGGAACAGAAAGACGCCCGTATCGACGAGATCAGGCGCCAAGGCTGATCAGGCCCCGGATCAGCGCCGCCAGCCCCGCCACCGCCGCAATGCCCAGAATGATGGGGCGCAGGGCCTCGAACGGCAGCCGGTTCACCAGCCCGGCGGAGAGCCAGAAGCCGATAAAAACCCCGGGCATGGTGGCCACGAACAGCCACAGCTCCGTGACGCCCAGGTAGCCTGACAACACCAGTGTGGCAAGGACGAACACGTTGGCGAAGAGGAAGAAGGCCGACATATTGGCGCGTACCAGCGGGCCTTTCTCATTCTGGTAGATCATGGCAATGGGCGGCCCGCCGACGGCGGTAATGGTGCCCATGTAGGCGGATGCCGTGCCGGCAATCACGCTGTTGCGGGGGTTGAGCCGGGGCTTCAGGCCGGCCACGCTGAGTGCCACCGCCAGCAGGATCAGTGTTCCGAAGATCAGCTCAAAGCCCTTGGCGGTAATGACAGTCAGTGTAAAACCGGCCAGCGCGGCGCCGATCAGGCCACCGCCAATGGCGTAGCGCACTTCCCGTATCTGCAGACTGGTACGGTTGCGAACCAGCATCAGCACGGTGAGCACGCCCGCGTTCAGGGTCAGCGGGGCCGGAATGAACATCGGCGAGATCAGGAACAGCAATGGCGCCGCCAGGGTGCCGATACCGTAGCCGGCCACACCCTGCAGGCAGGAACCGGCAAGGACTACCAGGTTGGCCAGAAGTAGATGATAGATCGTGATATCTGCCGGCACGGTAAAGGCCTGATCAGGTGAAGTGATAACAGCTGGGAGAAGGCTGGTTATAACATACTGGCTGATAGCTAGCTATCGGTCCCTTTGTGATAGATTGGCGCCAGTGATTTTCAAGGAGTTCATCAATGTCATCATGCCCGTGCGGCAGCGGCAAGGCCTACCCGGAATGCTGCCAGCGCTTTCACCGCCAGGAAGCGGTTGCCTCGTCTCCCGAGGCGCTGATGCGCTCCCGCTACAGCGCCTTTGTTCTGGGCCTGACGGATTATCTGCTGGCCACCTGGCACCCGGATACCCGACCCGCCACCCTGGAACTGGATGACTCCCCGGACTGGGTTGGCCTTCAGGTGTTGTCGTCCGGATCCGATGGCGATCGTGGGCAGGTGCACTTCCGCGCGCTGTACCGCGTTCAGGGCGGTTTCGGTTTCCTGGAGGAGGAATCCGCCTTTGTGCGTGAGGACGGGCGCTGGTATTACAGCAGTGGCAACACCCGCGAAGGGCGGCTTGATCCGGGCAGGAATGACCGCTGCCCCTGTGGTAGCGGCAGGAAATTCAAGGCCTGCTGTCGGCAATAACCATGGCTGGAGAATGGCCAGGGCTGCGTTGCGCAGCCCTGGTGCGGTCACCACCAGTCGTTGAACTGAACGGAAATCCGGTCGCTGGCGGAGGGCCAGTTGGGCACGTTGAGGATTTGTTCGGCACCGTCGTTGCCGTGGGGCACACTGCGCAGGGTGATGGTGCCGGGATTATCGTCGGCGGGATAGTCACTGGCGGGCATGTAGACATCCACTCCGGACTGGAAGGCCTGGTCGGGGAAATAGTTCAGCAGCTCCAGGCTGGAGTGGGCTGGCGTGGATTCGTCATCGTGGATATGCAGGGCAATGTTGCCATTGGTCACACCCTCGACAATGGCGTTCACCTCAGCCTGATTACCCCACTGGGGGCTGACCGTGCTGATCCACAGCTCGTCCCGTTCCCCGTCCGGCGCATCGGCAATCCACTCCCGCTGACGGGTGACCACCAGGGTGGAATGATCTTCCCCGGTGTTGGTGTTGGCGAGAATCTCGGAACCGGTGGCGGAGGCGTTGAGCCTGACCAGGTCGGTGTCCCGGGGCAGCGGCTGCAGGTAGAAGTGCAGGTTGCTGTGGTCGGTGCGGATCAGGGTGAACTCGTAGTGGCTGTCCGGGTCAAGTTCGGTCGGGCCCCAGCTGCCGTCAGCGCCAATGCTGTAGGTCTCCATGGGCGTGTCACCGCTGCGGAAGCCGGTGTCCGGATCCACCGGCCAGACTTCCAGGGTGGCGCCGTCGGTGCCCGTGTTATTCGGGAAGATCACGGCGCGACCTGAGATGTCCACGGGACCGTCTTCCGGGACGATATGGGTATAGGTCGGCTCCTCGCCGGTCAGGAAGGTGAACTGGATCGCAAAGGACTCGGCGGAGGTGGCCGTTTCCACGTGTTCCTGGTCGGCCAGGTAGAAGGTGTTTTCGCCGAGGACCCGGCCGTCATCCTCGTCGAAGATACCGATGCAGGGCACGCCACCTGGGCATTCCGCGGCTTCGAGGCCATCCAGGCCGATAAACTTGGCAACCTTGGCGGCGTATTCCGGAACCCACAGGTAGCCGGTGTAGTTGGCTCCGGACAGAAGGGGACCTTCATAGCCGGCGTAGGTGCCCATGGAATGGGTCACGAGGTACACCTGCTCCTCTCCGGTCTCCGCCAGGACATCATCAATAAAGGCGTCCAGCTCGGCAGGGTTATGGGGTGCTACGCCGTGATACTCGAAGGCAAAGATGTAGTTTTCGGGGTAGCCATTGCTGGCAAAACGCATGGCCTGGCTCATGTACTGGGCGGCGGAGCCGGCGCCCCCATGCACGAACACAATGGGCCGGACCGCTTCCTCGGAGAGTTCCGGCAACGTGGCCCCGTTCTCCGCGTCGTCATTATCGGAGGAATCGGACTCGCAGCCCACCAGGGCCAGGCTGGCCAGCATGGCAGTCAGTACGGGAAGTGACTGAATGTAGTGTTTTTTCTTGAACATGACTCGTCCCTGCTTATTATGATTGTTGGCGTCCCAGAGGGGACACCCGTTCAGTCTAGTGAAGCGATGGGACACCGCCAGAGGCATGGCAAGCCAAATGATCCTGCTGGCTGGGTGGTGGGGATTCTGTCGGTTATAGCGATAGATTGGGGTGTATCTGCTGCCCGGTTGGACGGCGGATCGCGCAACTGGTTAAGGTAAGAGCGCCGAGGCAAACGGCATAACAGACAGCAACCGGTTTCGAGTGCTATGAAACAACCCATCACCGGCTATCACAAGGATCAGGAAGACCACTGGGTCGCGCAGCTGGCCTGTGGTCACAACCAGCATGTGCGTCATCAGCCGCCGTGGGTTAACCGGCCCTGGGTTGTGTCCCCCGAGGGCCGGCAGTCCATGCTCGGGTTCGAGCTGAACTGCGTCAAATGCGACGAGGGCGCCCCGATTGACGAGCGCCCTGCATCTACCTGAGGCGTGTCAGTCCTGCAATGCCTGCAGAACGGCTTTGGCGGCGCCTTCGGAGGAGGCCGGGTTCTGGCCGGTGATCAGGTTGCCATCCACCACGATGTGGGGCGCCCAGTCGTCTCCACGGCTGTAGTTGCCGCCGTTTTCCTTCAGCATGTCTTCCACCAGGAAGGGCACCACGCTGGTCAGGCCCGCCGCTTCTTCCTCGCTGTTGGTGAAGCCGGTCACTGTCCGGCCCCTTACGAAGTAGTCGCCGTTGGGTGATTCCGGGCGCTTGAAAATGGCGGGCGCATGGCATACCGCACCAATCACTTTCCCGGTCTTGTTGGCTTCTTCCAGCAGTTTGATGGAGTCGGCATCGTCGGCCAGATCCCACAGTGGGCCATGGCCGCCGGGGTAGAAGACCGCATCAAACTCATGGATGTTGACGTCACCCAGCTTCTTCGTGCTGGCCAGCGACTGCCGGGCCTGCTCATCGTCACTGAAGCGGCGGGTGCTGTCGGTAAGGGCATCATCGGCTTCGCTGTTGGGGTCGACCGGAGGTTGTCCGCCCTTCGGTGAGGCCAGGGTGATGTCGGCACCGGCATCGCGGAAGACGTAGTACGGGGCGGTGAATTCCTCGAGCCAGAAGCCGGTCTTGTGACCGGTGTCGCCCATCTGGCTGTGGGATGTAAGAACCATTAATACCTTCATACGATTACTCCGGCTTGGTGGTAAATGAAAGTGCCACTCGACAACAGGTATTGGTGCCACCGAGGGTGATTGCAACCCCCTCCGGCGCTCCCAATGGCGTCATATCCGGGTGCACGAGTTGCAGACGTACCTGTGCCGGTACCGTCGATCGGCCCACTGATTGTAAAGAAGCCGTGCCACAGGATTGATCAGTGGCCAGGCCAGGGGCTTGAAGAGCCAGCCTGCAGAAGTGTGAGACCAGGCCCTCAGCGTTGCGTCCAGGCCGATGTACCAGTTGCCGTCGGAAGCCACCAGATGGAGCCTGCGCAGCAGTTGATCGCGCCCCGGGGCCAGTGGACCGCTGTCGGGCTGCTGATGAATGTCGACGAAGGACAGGCCACCCCGCTCCATACGGCGGAGGACGGCAATTTCACGAAGGCAAAGAGGGCAGTGGCCATCGTAGAAAATCATATCCATTTCGAAACTCCCGATCCGGGCTCTGGCGTTGGCTGACAGGTCCTGAATGTACGCGTCGGGCGTCGGGTGGATCACCGGTCTGTGCAATGGTTCCGCAATCGTGGTTGGTGATCCGGGTCTGTAGCCGTTAAGCTGGTATGAGACTTTTCAGGATAAAGACTCATGAAACACAAGCACAAGGAAAAGGAATGTACCTGGGCTCCGGGCATGCAGGATACTGACGTCACCTTCGCGGGTGAATACACGTGGGCCGAAATCAAACGTGCAAGAGCAGAAATGGCCGGGCAACAGGCCCCGGATGCCCCGAAAGGCCTGTTTATCGTTCTCGGGCTGGGCGTGTTGGCCCTGGTCTTCGGTGGCTGGCTAATCTACTGAGTCCTTCTCAGGGCCGTTCAATCCGGGGTGGTTTTGCAAGGATGGCGTCCTGTGCTTTACGTTTCTCGTCGCTGATCTGCTGTGCCAGTTCTGCCAGTACAGGTGGCAGGCGCTGGTCCACTCGTGTTGCTGCCAGCTCGCTCAGTAGCGTCAGTTGCTGATGACGGTCCTGGAATCTGCCGTACAGTGATTGCTGGTCTTTAAGTTCGTCCAGCAGCGCGCGGTAACGGCGCTTATCCAGTTCAGCCAGATACCTCAGCCGCTTCAGTGCCTTGCGGAGTGCATGAAAATCCTGATCCGGGGCCCCGGGGGAGAGGTCCCGGAACATCTCGAGGCAAAGGTCACCACGTTGCCGGACGGTGTCCTGAATGGCTTCCGGAGTGGCTTTCTTTAGCGCTTTGGTCAACGTCTTGCCGGTAATCGTCGCTTCCCAGTTTTTCAGGTCTTTGTGCCAGGCTTTCCGGTCCAGCTGCCGGCACAGCGCCTGGCGTTCCGATTCTCGCCAGTGGCGGAGGGTCGTCATGGTGCCGGAGGCCTTCAGGGACCGGCGGAGCCGGGGATTCTCCGAGGCCTGTGTTTCGAGGTAGGCCAGGAATACGTCCAGGTCCCGGAGCAGACTGGTCTGCTGGGCCATACGCTTGAGCGGCTTCGCTGACTTTTGGAGTGTCTGGTCGCCGGTGATGGTGACGATGGCTTCGGTGACGGCCCGGCTGCGCCGGAGGTTGATCCTGAACCGATGCAGGAACTTCGGGTCCACGCCCTGTGCCACGCCAGGCTGCAGGGCCCGGATGGTCGCCAGCTGGTGGTTTAATGCCTCCGGTACCTGTTGTTTCAGGTCGCCCCCGGCTTCCGGTGCCTTTGGTGCCTTTCGCTGGAACAGTCGGTAGCTGGCCTGTGAGGGGGGCAGGTACTGAACCAGCCTGCCTTTCCCTTTGGCGATCTCCCGCCATGTTGCAGCCGGGATTTTCAGGTGCATGACGGCGCCCGTTATCATCTCCGGCACCTGGTGGCCGGTCAGTATTGCAGCCAGATCCGTCAGCGCCGGGTTGTGCCCGATCAGGGTCAGGGCGGGGGCGTCGTTATCCACATGCTTCAGCCATTTGAACAGTCGTTTCCAGCGGAAGGTGTAGAGTTCAGGATCGAAGTGAACCCGGGAGGCCAGGTTCTGTTCGGGTAACCGCGCCACTATCCCCTCAATCGTCTGGCGGGCACGACACGCATGGCTGGCATGGATTGGCCCGTCCAGCGCACCCAGTTCAAGCAGGGGGTTCGCCATGGCCTCTACCTGACGCTTGCCGCGTTTATTGAGTGGTCGGTCCATATCCCGCAGGGAATCGTCGGTCCAGCTGGATTTGGCGTGTCGGATCAGGAACAGATCCTTCATCGGGTACACCCCCTGTGCATTCTGTGGCTTTCCCCTGTGCATCGGCGATCGCAGGACGCTATCATAGCTCCCGTCGTGCCGGCTTCATGTCAGCTGCGTGAACGTATCGGTCGCCAAATCAACGCCAGGAGCTTGTGGGCCAACGCTGGCTGATCAGGCTCCCAACAATAAAACCAGAGCAGGAAGTAATCATCATGACATTACGCTCCAAGCTTAAGACAGCGGCGCTGCTGTTGACGCTTTCTTTTACAAGCGCTTCGAGCCTGGCCGAAGAAACCTATACCCTGAGGCTGGCCGAAACCTGGGGCCCCAACTATCCCATCCTGGGCGACACCAACCGTAGCCTGAAGGCCATGGTGGAAAAGATGTCCGAGGGTCGGCTGAAGATCCGTATCGACTCGTCCAACAAGCACAAGGCACCCTTCGGCATCTTTGACATGGTCAAGGCCGGGCAATATGACATTGGCCACACTGCGTCCTACTACTACAAGGGCAAGATCCCCAACAGCATGTTCTTCACTACCGTACCATTCGGCATGACCGCGCCGGAACAGTACGCCTGGTTCTATTATGGCGAGGGTTTTGACCTGGCCCAGAAGGTCTACGGTGAACACAACATGCTGTCGTTCCCGGGTGGTAACACAGGTGTGCAGATGGGGGGCTGGTTCCGGGAGGAAATCAACTCCCTGGAGGACCTGCAGGGCCTGAAGATGCGTACCCCCGGCTTTGCCGGCGAAGTCATGTCGGACATCGGCGTTGCGGTGACCAATCTGCCCCCGGGTGAGCTTTATACCGCCCTGGAGCGCGGCACCATTGACGCGCTGGAGTGGGTTGGCCCCGCCCTGGATCTGCCCATGGGCTTCCACCAGATCGCTGATTACTACTACGGTGGCTGGCAGGAACCGTCTGCGGAGCTGCAGTGGCTGATCAACCAGGACACCTGGAACGAACTGCCGGAAGACCTCCAGGAAGTGCTGCGGGTGGCCATGCGCACTGCCGCCTATGACATGTATATCCAGACCATGCACGAAAGCGGCAAGGCCTGGAGCAGCATTCAGGAGGACTACCCGAACGTGAAGTTCCGCACCTTCCCGGATGAAGTCATGGATGCCCTGCGCGCGTCCACCAGAAAGCTGCTGGCCGAGATGGCCGAAAAGGATCCGCTGACAAAGGAGATCATCAATTCCCAGCGTGAGTACCTGGAGCAGATCCGCCCCTGGACCAACATTTCCGACCGGGCCTACCTGAACAATTCCGACGTGGAATAACCGGCCGGGCAGAACGAACAATCCCCGCCTTGGCGGGGATTGTCGAATTTATTTACAGTGTCGGAGTCACGCGCGGGAGGCGCGCCGGCGCAGTGCACCAAGACCTACCAGACCCAGCCCGATCAGCGCCAGTGAGCCCGGCTCCGGAATTGGCGTGGAAGGCTCGCCCACCAGGCCGCCGGCCCATGAAAAGTCATCGCTGCCGTTCTGCCAGGGGCTGTTGAAATACCCGGTGATGGCAGGCTGATCGTTTTCTACCAGCAGATCCTCGAACAGGTACGACACCAGATAACCCGACTGCTTGACCGCCAGTACCCAGTCCACTTCGCTGCCGAGATAGTCGGCCGGCAGGAAGAACTCGAAATAATTCTCGAAGCCGGAGCCGGAATCCGCGTCACTGACGCTGAAGCTGAATCCGCCACTGCTGGTGCCATCCTTGACCACCGTAGTCAGGGGACCATAGTCGGACCAGACTGTGTTCATGAAAATGGTGAGGGTACCGTCGCCATTGTCGGCCGGGTAGCCGCTGGTGTTGTTGTCGCGGCATTCAACGGAAAGACTGCCGTTGGCCGAGGCGTTGGTGGCGTCGCAGGAGGTGGGCATATAGCCTGCCACGGCAGACTGGGCCGCTGTGAGCCCGGCAAGGGCGATGGTGGAGAGAAGTAAGCGGTTCATGCTGATAACTCCTGAATGAGGTGTGCTGTTTTTTTAAAGCAGGAACCAGGCCAGATATTCAATCCATTGATCCATAAAGAGAATACTTTTTGGTGATTGCGGCTTGTGTAAAGATAATCGACGCTTTCCGGTTTGGCTGTCAGGCCCGGTAACGCTATGCTGGCGGACTGTCCAATAACCGGTCCGACACAGGAGCCAGACAACATGAGTCAGCGTTTACAGAATAAGGTCGCCATCATTACCGGTGGCACCAGTGGTATCGGTGAAGCCACGGCTCGCCGTTTTGTGGAAGAAGGTGCCACCGTGATCATTGCCGGCCGCAGTGTCGACAAGGGCGAGAAACTGGCGGCGGATCTGGGGCCGAACGCCGTGTTCCAGAAGGCCGACGTCATGAACGAGGCGGACATCGCCGCTCTGGTGGACGGGGCGGTGAAGCAGTTCGGTCGCCTGGACTGCCTGTTCAACAACGCCGGTGCCGGCGATCGCACCACCCTGGACTCGGTCACCGAGGACGAGTTCGGCCACATCATGCGCCTGCTCACCGGCAGCGTGGTGTTCGGTATCAAGCATGCCGCCCGGGTCATGCGGGAGCAGGGCTCCGGTTGCATTATCAACAACTCCAGCATCGCGGCCCATCGCCTGGGGCAGGGTGGCTACCTTTATTCCGGCGCCAAGGCGGCGGTCAGCCACCTGACCCGCCTGGCGGGTGTAGAGCTGGGGGTCGATGGCATCCGGGTGAATGCTATTTCACCGGGCGCGGTCGCCACACCCATCTTCTGGGGCGGTTCCGAGCGGGCCAACACCCTGAGTGAAGAGGAAAACCAGGCCAAGCTGGAAAAACTGGAGAAGAACCTGGCGAAAGCAACACCGCTGCCACGGGCGGGCCTGGCTCTGGACATCGCCAACGCGGCGGTGTTCCTGGCCAGTGACGAAGGCTCGTTCATCAATAGCCACGACCTGGTGGTGGACGGCGGCCGGATTTCCATGTTTAACGAGAAGTCGGGCTGACATCAGAAAGGGGTGCTGCGGCACCCTTTTTACCTATCGCGTTACCAACCCGTTTTCCTTGTGAAGGAGGTCCCTTCCTGAGGCTATAGCGACTACCCCGCTTGCAAACCTTATGGTAGCGTGATGGAAAATTGCACCCAATATGGACGGGAGGCTTTCGGGCTACACTTGAAAGCCGCTATGGAAATTGACACAGGGAGATGTGGCAAATGGGCAGCAAACCCATGTCTTTTCTGACAAGTCATCACACTTGTCCCAAGAAGCGCGGTAAAACACCCCACAAAGGCGGTTGCGTCATCGAAGGCTCTGGCAACGTTTTTGTCGGCGGCATGCCGGTAACCACCGTTGGCCATAAGCTCGTCTGCGACGGGCCGGCTGATACCATCGCAGAAGGTTCCCCCTCAGTATTCGTCAACGGCAAGCCGGTCGCCCGGGTGGGCAGCATGACCGTTCACGGCGGCAAGCTGGTCGATGGCAACCCGACGGTAATGGTCGGTGATGCCGGTTATGTTGGAACTGCCAGTGGCATGCAATGCCTGGCTGACCTTGCCGAGTTTGAAAAGCTGGCCATTGAGGAAGAGCAGAACCCGGAACCGACAGACTCCCGGCCCCCGCCTTATAAATCCCCCACCGGACTCGGTGCAAAGCCGGGCGCGTCGACGCCCGGGCAAGGCGCTCCCGCCGAACGCATTGAGGAAGAGGAAGAGGAGCAGGAGGTTCCTTTTGAGGAATGGCTCCACGTAGAGGTGCTGGGCGAGAACCATCCGGAAGGCCACTCCCTCAAGGTCATGACGAGGGAGTACGGCGACATCGACGTGGCCGTCGATGGCACCCACGCCGAGGATAAAACGGATGACAGCGTCATCCACAAATGGCTATTGAAAAAGGACAATGAGGAATACGCCGCCAAAGTCGCCGTGGCCATGGAGATTGATACTGAGGAGGGCGACCCTATCCGGCTTCCGGTTTTCGATACGCCCTATGCGGAAGCAAAAAAGGAGCCCCGTCAGAGGTATATCCTGGCGCCTTTTGTCCCCCTGACCACCATCGAACGGCAGGGGACAGCACGCAAAGGTGTGGTGACCTCAAGAGCCGGCTACCTGTATATCTTCCGCCACGACAGGTTGTGGCGGGAAATCCAGCTTGTCAGAGACGACAATGGCGAGCTCACCTACCGGGATGTGCCGGTGGACAACTATCGCGATATACCGGGAGATCGCCTGTCTGAAGACCGCAGGGAGTCCACCGGCGTGGCGCTGGAAGAGATCTGGCTGCCGGTGAGATACCTGTATTCCAGTCTTGCCTTCCAGCAACTGGACTACCGGGTGGCGTTTTCGGAGGTGCAGTGGTCCGCTGGCAGAATCCATTACATGGAGCACAACGTCAGCGATCAGATGGATCGGGCCCAAGTGGCTGTCGACCACCGGACTAACTGGAATCGGTATCAGGCGAAGCTTCTGCCTCTGAGCGCCCAGGAAGACGTTCCACCACAGCGCGCCCGGGAACCGCTTTTGGAAGAACAGATACCCTGCACCTATGAATTCCTGATCAGCCGATCCGGAAACTACGCAAAGGAATGCTACGAGTTCGCCCGGGCGGAACAGCAGGCCCTGATGAAAGGCGCCGAGCACGCTGAACAGGCCTGGCGGCAGAGCCGTCAGGAGGGCAGCGAGCTTGGGGATTCAACCGGTCTCAGGTGGGCTGCCTTCCAGGACCTCTGGCAGGCGGAAAAGGGGCAGTTCGACTACGCACAAAGTCACCAGAAGGTCTGGAGCAATATCCCGGCTGGAAAGGACGTGCTTAATGTACCCAGGCAGCGGAAGATCTACGGTCTGGTGGTCTACGATGAACTCCACGAGTTGCGGTTGCAGATCGCCCGGGTCAACCAGGCCATGCAGTACCAGGCCGATATCCGGGAGTGGCTGACTGGGCAAACCCATTTCGACAGTGCGGAACTGATTGAGCAAACCATCCTGCCATCCAGGCTGGGCGGCGAGCGCAACCCATTGCGGGAATTTGCCGACAAGCTGGACGACCGCCTCAATGGCACCCTCCTGAAGACACTGCACCAGCACCTTCGGGCGGTTGCCGTCGACTGCATCAAATACAACCAGGCGACGCTGCGGGCCCTGGCCGGGAAGGACCATGTCCAGAGGCGCTTTGCCGACCTTTTCTCGCTGGAAGGTGACGACTACCTGAGCGGTTTCATGCTGGCGGGGGGGCTGTTTGAAAAGCTGCAACACGACGCGGAAGCTGCCGACAAGCCCTGGCTGGCCCGGACCAATCGCGATGGCGATACCAGCCTGGGAGCTCTGACCCTGCCCACGGCGGCGATTGATCCTCATCAGGATGGCAGCGAACTGGTACTGGATATCGTCAAGGACAGTTCCGGCTACCCGCTCCACGACATGCTGTTCCCGTCTGACGAAGTCGTTTCCCTGACTGAAGCTCTGGATACCAACGCCCTGGAGGACGACAAACCCGGCGATGGCCGGTTCCGACCCAAACTGTTTGCGGATATCGGTGCCCGTGAAAGCTTCTCCGCCCCGTCCACCTTGCAGACGGCGGAGGCAAGAATGCTGGCCGAGTTAAAGGATAACGAGGGAACCAGCGGGTTCGGGTCCGCCCGGGCCATCGTCCAGGCACTGGATGGTATTGCCAGCATGCTGATGAAGGAGTTCAACAAGGCCCACGAACGGGGCACACGGGACCTGATGCGCTTTGACCTGACACTCCACGGTCCATTGGCGCGGGCCATGAAAGGCATGCATCCCCGTCAACTGGGTGAGTTGGTGATGATGCCCTATGGCCAAAAGCCCTTCAACATGGTCCCGTTTGGGATTGAAGACCCGGACATCGGCCTGCGTAACGGCCTGCTGGATGCTGAGCGAGCCTATGTGGACAGCACGAATCACAGTGGCCGCTTTTTCGGTCAGGTCAGCACCCTGGATGGGCAACAAGTGGCCCACACCAACCCCCGTCGAGTGCCAGGCGGTGCGGCCCCCGGAGACTATGCCAACGTCAGTGTGTTCATGGCCCCATCCGGGTCCACCCTGGTGAAGGATTATCGCGAAGTGCGCGAGGCAGCCAGTCGCAGCCGGGCCATCGGGGAAACCCTGGATGCGGCCGGGCTGCCCTTTGTGGTCATGGGGATTGAGCTTTGGAATGTTTCTACTCTCGCCAAGCGATACGATGAGTACAGCAGAAATCGTAGTGATGCTCGTGCATTTGCCGAAGCGGGCTCAACTTATGCCCATCTTGGTTTTGCTCTGGCTGCCGTGGTGGAGCGAATGGCGGGTGCGGACAACTGGTTGGCCCGGGGGCTGAATGCGACGGTTTTCGATGTGGAGAAAGCCCACATCGCTGGCAAAATCAGTGACGACCTTGCCAAATTCCTTCCCCGGGCCATATCCGTCCGTATGGTGTCAGTCTCCATCCTTGGCGCGCTGGACGCCGGCATCCGCCTTTCCGATACTCACGACTACTGGCAGAAGAACCAGATCGCCTCCAGTGCCGCCATGGGGGTCTCGGCCCTTGGTTCACTGATGGGCACCTGGGCCGGCGCCTCGCTGATGTCCTCCGCGAGTGGTGCGGGAACGGCCGCCATCCTCGGGTTGTCGACTCCCGCCGGCTGGGTGGTCCTGAGCCTGGGCATCGCCCTGTCCCTGGGTGGGTACTTCGCGGCCACAGCGCTGGAAAAACCGGAGCTGGAAATGTGGATCGAGCATGGCCCCTTCGGGTTGCTCCATGATGACACGCCACCCCGCGAGGTGCCGGAGGGGCTGAGCCATCGTCATCGAACAAACCCCGCCGATGCCGATCCCGGGAAAACCTACGGCCACATCCGGGGCCAGGACAATGCCCGGGAGGCGTTCTACCGCTTGGTTAATATCCTGGCCGGCGTAACGGTCACGGCGGAGGACTTTGCCGTCAGCGACGAGCTGGCCATCGCCACCGCCAGCAACCTGCTGGAGGCCCGGGGCGAGCCGGCCACGGAGCTGGCCGTTTCGTCGATGGTTGAATCCCTGATGAAGATCAACGTCCGGGTGCGGGTGAAGAGCAACCTGGCGGCCGTCGCCGGTGGTGAAGCGCTGGAGTTTGATATCCGCCGCCTCCGGGCCTACTCCAAAGTGAGTTTCGGGGGGCTGGGACCCTCCCGGGGCAGCGAGCAGTGGGAGATCCAGTCACCGCCCGGCGACCACTGGTGGGTCTACGAGGTGGCACGACCGGACGGTGCCGAATACTGGCTCCACTCCCCGGAGCAACCAACCGTGGAGGACATGAAGAAAAGTGGCGAGGACGAAGCCTTCTACTGGATCGTCCGGGCCCGTATGAAAGCCTCCCTGGGCACCGACACGGAATATGTGTTCCCGGCACCGGCCCTGCACGATAACCTGACTTACGAAGACGGGAAGCATGGCACTCCGGATTTCACGGAACAGAAGGACTTCTGGGTAAACCAGATCATCTAGGGTGAATTCCATGGAAACGCTATCCCAGGGAACCACCTGGCGCCGTATAAAGGGACTGGAAATCCATGTCTGAACAAGCGTATTACAGTACCACCGCCTGGCGACCCGCCAATGATGGGGGGGGCAGTAAACGTCCCCGGCCCCAACTGGATACCCGCTCCCGGTCCTTCCGTATGCAGTGGGAGGCAGGCAGAAAGCTGTCGAAGAGCTATATCCCCGATCTGGTTCCGGGGGATTTTCTGGACCTTTGGCGACCGCGGCTGGAGGACAAATCCGTTTCTTACATGGATGGAGAGAACGGAGAGAAAATTCCTGTGTCCTGGATGAACCACGAAAGCTTTCGGTGGACGACCTTGCCCAAGTTTGCCTGGCGTTGGTTGCTGGTGAAAGCTATCGCAAAGTTTCTGCTAATAGCAGGCACTCCTATTCTTCTAATATCACTACTCCATGTCTATTTTTTTTCAAATGAACATTTTGAAGGAACATTTGAGAACGCCTTTATTCCTACTGTTTTGTATGGGGGGGGGGCATGTCTGTTCCTTTGGGGCGGAATCAGCCTGTGCGAGCGTCTTTTCCCTGATTTTATGTACGCCGCCCCCAAGGGGCCTCTCTGGGAGTTCAACCGCCGAACCGGCATGGTGACGGTATTCTGTAACCCGGAGAAGAAAGGTCAGTCCGGCAAGGTTCAATGGCAATCCCCCTTTGAGGACTTTGATTGCTATGTCCATATGGGCCCCACCACGCAGGGCTTGCCCCTGTATTACGCCGCCATGGTGAACCGATGTCGGGAGGAGACCATGGTCCTGACCGCACTGCATCCGGCGTCGTCAAACCCCGGGGACCACAAGGCCGTGTGGAACTTCTGGTGCCAGTACATGGACAGTACAGCACCGCTGCCGGATATTCCGTTGCTGGAACCCCACCGGGCAAATGATCCTGTGACGGCGGCCCATGACAAGGAAACAGGACGCGATCCCCGCCACTGGTACAACATGAGCAACGCGGCCTATGAAGTGAAGGTCAAGCAGATGTACCAGCGCTGCCGGTCGGCATTTGGCTGAATCCGGAAGGGAAAGGACACGGAATGTCTGAACAAGCGTATTACAGCACCACTGCCTGGCGGCCCGCCGATGATGGGAGGAGCAGAAAGCGCCCGCGGCCTCAACTGGACACCCGCTCCCGGTCCTTCCGTATGCAGTGGGAGGCGGGCCGGAAGCTGTCGAAGAGTTACATTCCCGATCTGGTTCCGGGGGATTTTCTGGATCTTTGGCGACCGCGGCTGGAGGACAAATCCGTTTCTTACATGGATGGAGAGAACGGAGAGAAAATGCCTGTGTCCTGGATGAACCACGAAAGCTTTCGGTGGACCACCTTGCCGAAGTTCGCCTGGCGTTGGTTGTTGGTGAAAGCGATAGCCAAGTTTCTGCTAATAGCTGGTACGCCTATTCTTTTGATGACACTGCTCTATTTTTATATTGCCTTTAATGATGATTTCGAAGGTATTTATAAAGAAGCTTTCCTGCCAACTGTATTGTATGGGGGAGGGGCATGTCTGTTCCTTTGGGGCGGGATCAGCCTGTGCGAGCGTCTTTTCCCTGATTTCATGTATCAAAGCCCCAAAGGCCCGACCTGGGAGTTCAATCGTCGCACCGGCATGGTGACCGTGTTCTGTGACCCGGAGAAGCGAGGGCAGGCAGGCAAGGTTCTCTGGCAATCCCCGTTTGAGGAATTCGACTGCTACATTCATATGGGGCCGACCACTCAGGGTTTGCCGCTCTACTACCCGGTGCTTGTGCACCGGTTCCGTGAAGAGGTTCTGCACCTGACGGATCTGCAACCGGCCTCCAACATTAACCGAGGCCACAAAGCCCTCTGGAACTTCTGGTGCCAGTACATGGATAGCACGGCACCGCTGCCGGATATTCCGTTGCTGGAACCCCACCGGGCAAATGACCCTGTGACGGCGGCCCACGACAAGGAAACAGGACGCGATCCTCGCTACTGGTACAACATGAGCAACGCGGCCTACGAGGTGAAGGTCAAACAGATGTATAGCCGTTGCCAGTCGGCATTTGGCTGAGCTGGGTTTAAATTTCCGAAATAGCGGCACTCTAGTGGTCACTGGATTTGACCATATCCAACATATCATGGAGGACAACAATGGAATCTTCGTTTTCGGCTTTCCAGCAATCTCTGAAGAATTTCAACTTGCCCGAGTTTCTCGGAGATTGGAGCCAGGCTCCGGTCTGCGTTCCCTTCTTGCGTAAACAGCCAGAAGGTCTGCTTCTTCCCGCCGCGAGAGAGACGCCTAATGGACACGCCTTCCTGATCTTCTCGAATAAAGAACGGGCGGCCGCTGAAATGGAGCATTTCAAGCCAACAAAAAATTCTCAGGTTGTCTTGAGAACCGTCGCTCTTGGCGAGGTTGCTCGCAACGCTTACATGGACGGCATGAAACTCGCCTGGCATCACGAAAAAGACCTGGGCCTGATTACTGACGAAGTGGTCCGGATCCTTGGAAGTTGCGCCAGCTTTGCGGACAGCAATGGGCAGCGCAGGAACTATTGGTGCACACCATACCGACTCAATGTTGACCGACTGGCGGGCCAGGGGGCATTAATTCAGTCATGGCTTATGGTTGATATTAACGAGGATGGCTCGGAAAGAGAAAGTTCCGAGTTAAAAGTGTATGACGATCGCAAATTCCAGATGTCCAGTGAGGATGAGGGCTCTCTGCCCCGTAGCTCACTGACCAAAAGAGAGCAGGCACTTTTTGACCGATGGGCAACGCCCAGTTACTTCGATGGATACAGTCGGCATAGAGTATCCAACGGCTTGACAGGATATCCAGAAAAATCGCCCGCCGTTTCAGCCAGAGACCATGCGGCCCGGTTGAGGGAGAGCGGTGTCCAGTCCCAGCAAAGAAATGAAGGCGAGTCGGCTCTGCTACCATTGGCCGGTCTCTTCTTCGGCATTGTTGCGGTTACGCTTGTAGCGAGCTTTATTATTTATTCTGGCTGACGGGCCAAGCCGACATTTCCGCTACGGCACAAGCAGTCGATACACCCAGGCGCTGGTGCCATCCGCCAGTGTCATTCTTACCCGTTCATAGCGGATTCCCAGCCTTTCATAGCGGTCCAGGCGTGCCAGTTCCTCCGGGCTGACCTCAATGAGCTTTCCTTCCACCTCCGCGCCTGCCTTGGGTTTGATATCCAGTGCCTCTTTCTCGTAACCCTCAAGTATCGCCGGTTCGGTATCGCCGGTGCGGCCCATGACGATATAGCGGACCCAGGGTTGGGTCAGGGTGCCGAACACGAAGAGTTCGTGGTCCCGGGAGCTGTCTATGGCGGCCAGGGTTTCGGGGCGCTCGTAACCGTAGGGGCTGAGCATGGCGAACCAGAGGTAGAACAGCAGCGCTGAGAAGCTGACCAGCAAGGTCGCAAGAAGTGCCAGCAGGACCAGCTTTACGCGCTGTGCTGTGGTGCGCTGTGACGCCATTGTCTCCCCTGTCAGAGTCATCGGAATGACCGGGACCATAACATGACGGCAAACTTCAGACCCAGCCGAGATGGTGGCCGGGGCCCGTTGGCCCCGGCTGACTAGTGGGGCGGTCAGTCCCGGCCCTCCAGCGCCGCCCGCATCTTCAGGGTTACCAGCACGGTGTTCAGGTGGGGCACCGGGATGCCGTGGCGTTGCGCGATGGCCACTACGTTGCCCAGCACGGCTTCCCGCTCGATGGGCCGGCCGTTGAGGTAGTCCAGGGCCATGCTGTTCTTGTAGGGGGGCATCTTGCGGGTGCCGGCGATGTTCTGCTCGATCACCTTCTCCTCCATGGGGTAGCCCTCGGCCGCGGCCACATCCATCACTTCCCGGATCATGGTGCGGATCAGGTCCTCGCCCCCTTCGGTGTCCAGGATGGTACGGGTGTCGGCGCCGTTGGCAATCACCGACAGGGGGTTGAACGGGGTGTTCCACAGGCACTTGCGCCAGCGCTCGCCCACCACCTGCTCGGTCAGGTCGATGTTGATGCCGCCGTCGATAAACAGCTGTGACAGTTCACGGCAGTTGTCGTCGATGCCTTCAGGGTAACGGCCCATCACCAGTTTGCCGTAGGCCTTGTGCTCCACCACGCCCGGTTCGGTGCGGCTGGCGGCGATGAAGGCCAGGCAGCTGATAATGGGGTTGTCCGGGTAGGCGTCCGCCAGCTCCCGCTCAATATCCAGACCATTCTCGATCAGCACCAGGCGAGTGTTGCTACCCATCCAGGGTTTCACCAGGGCAGCGCGGTCCACGCCGGGCAGGACTTTTACGCACAGGATCAGGTAGTCCGGCTCTGCCACGGGGGTGTCGCCGTCCCGGTAGACGTGGTCCGGCTGATAGGACAGGTCGCCCAGGGGACTGGAGATTTTTATGCCGTTGGCTTTCACCGCGTCGTATTCGGAACGCAGCACGGTGCTGACGCTGCAGCCGGCCTTTTTCAGGATGGCACCATAGAAGCTGCCAATGGCGCCGGCGCCGACGATCAGGATGCTGGGTTTGTTGCTCATGTCAGGGAAGTCTCCTTGATTCGGCGAAAGATTATCTGCGGACCGGGGCCATGCCCAGGTGGGCGCCGCCGTCGATGAGGATGGTTTCCCCGGTGGTCAGGTCACCACCGATGATCAGGCCCAGGCAGACGTCTGCCACAGTTTCCGGAGAGGCGGCGTCATGCAGGGGCGAAGCGCCCTTGGTCTTCTCCAGCAATGCGTCGTACTTGTCCTCGCCCAGGCCTTTCTTCAGCCACTCGCCCTGAACGAAACCGGGGCAGACCGCATTGACCCGTACCTCCGGGCCCATGAGGCGGGCCAGCGAGCGGGTCATGGTCACCAGGGCCCCTTTCGAGGCGGCATAGGCGATGGAGCTGCCGATGCCAGCGAGACCGGCAATGGAGGCCATGTTGATGATGTGGCCGGAACCGTTGGCCCGCAAGGCCTTCTCTGCCGCCCGGGTCATCTGGTAGGGGCCTACGGTATTGACGGCGTACAGGTCCAGGAAGTCCTGCTTGTCGAGGCCGTCGAGGTTGGCGTGGTCACAGAACTTGGTGGTGCCGGCGTTGTTCACCAGGATATCAACGCGGCCGAACTGGTCCATGGTAGCGTCCACCAGCGCTCGGCAGTTGGCGTCTTCCGCCACGTTGGCGCGCATCACCAGGGTTTTAACGCCGTGCTTCTCGCAGTCGTCAGCTACGGCCCGGGCACCGTCCTCATTGCTGCTGTAGTTGATCACGACGTGGCAGCCCTGCTCGGCAAACAGGCGGGCGATGGCAGCGCCAATGCCGGAGGAAGAGCCGGTGACAATGGCGACGGAATCTTTGAGTTTCATGGTATGTCCCTTCTTGTGGTTGTTGGTTTGAAGAGGGGTGCAGGTTTCATCCATGAAGTCTGTATGCGGTATCTTCTCTCGATCTGCGGAACACATCAATCGCTGTAAGGGGCTGGCGGAAACGAAAAAGGCCTGCGGTTGCAGGCCTTATCCGGTACTCAGTTGTCAGTAACCTGAACTGGCGCTCATACCGAACCACTCGGGCATCACCAGCAGGGCAATGACCACCGCAGCCTGTATGAGGATGAACGGTATTACCCCGCGGTAGATCTGGGTAGTGGCCACGCCTGGTGGCGCCACGCCTTTCAGGTAGAACAGACTGAACCCGAAAGGGGGTGTCAGGAAGCTGGTCTGCAGGTTCATGGCGATCAGGATGGCGAACCACAGCATGTTGATGCCCAGCAGTTCGGCAATCGGCGCCAGGATGGGTACCACGATGAAGGAAATTTCCACGAAGTCGATGAAGAACCCCAGGAACAGGATGATCAGCATCGACAGGATCAGGAAGCCCCACTTCTCGCCGGGCAGGGCCAGCATCCATTCTTCCAGCAGGTAGTCGCCGCCGGTGTAGCTGAACACCATGGAGAAGGCGGTAGCGCCCACCAGGATGGCAAACACCATGGCGGTGACCTTGACGGTGTCCTTCGCAGAATCCCAGATAACCTGCCAGGAGAACTGGCGATAGAGCAGTGCCAGGACCACGGAGCCCACGCCGCCAAGGGCGGAGGATTCGGTGGGCGTCGCAATACCGGTGAAGATCGAGCCCAGCACCACCACGATCAGCGCCAGCGGCGGGATCACGGCCAGCAGGGCCCGCCGGATTTCCTGGCCCCGGGACTGGCTGTCGTCCCGGGGCATGGCCGGGGCCACCTCCGGCTTGAGGAAGGCGACGATAAGAATGTAGGCCACATACAGGCCGATGAGCACCAGGCCGGGTACAACGGCGGCTCGGAACAGGTCGCCCACCGGTATTCCGATCACGTCACCCAGGATGATCAGGATGATGGAGGGCGGGATGATCTGCCCCAGAGTACCGGAGGCGCAGATGGTGCCGGTGGCCAGCTCGGTCTTATAGCCATGGTGCAGCATGACTGGCAGCGAGATCAGCCCCATGGCCACAACGCTTGCGCCGACCACGCCTGTGGAGGCCGCCAGCAACGCGCCGACCAGGATTGTGGAGATGGCCAGGCCGCCGCGAACGCCGCCAAACAGTTTGCCCATGGATTCCAGAAGCTGCTCCGCCAGCTTGGTCCGCTGCAGCACCAACCCCATGAAGATGAACAGCGGAACCGCCATCAGCGTGGTGTTGGTCATGATGCTCCAGATGCGGAACGGCATGAAGGCGAACAGATCCGGACCCTCGGCGATGAGGCCGAAAATCAGCGCAACGCCGCCGAAGGTAAACGCCACCGGGAAGCCCCACAGCAGCATCAGCAGGCAGACCCCGAACATAATGATACCGATCATGCCAGGCCTCCGGCGCTGTGTGCGCTGTCTTCATAGTGGGCGTCCTGTTTAATGACGCGAATGGCGTAGGTGACCATGTTGATTCCGGCAATGGCAGTAAAGAAGGACGAGAAGGAAATCAGGCTCTTGATGATCCAGCGATAGGGCAAGCCGCCCGGGTCGCCGCTGCTTTCGCCGAGGCTGTAGGACTCCTGGGCGAAATCAATGCCCAGCCAGGCAATAAAGGCAGCGAAGGGAATGACCAGTACCAGCGCGCCGATCAGGTTGACCCAGGCCTTGAAGGTCTCGCTCCAGCGGGCGTAGAACACGTCCACGCGGACATGGCCGTCGGTGCGCAGGGCGAAGGGGATGCCCATCAGGAACACCACCGAGTAAAGGTGCCATTCCATCTCCTGCATGCCAATGGACACATCATTGAACACGTAGCGCGCGACCACGTCGTAGAATACGTTCAACGTCAGCAGGAGAAACGCCACACTGGCGATCCAGCCACAGAAATAGGAAATGCGTCCCAGCCCGTTATCAATCAATCTGAGCCATCGCATGATGCGTCCTCGTGGTCCGGGGTTGCTGGCACCCGGTCTGGTCATTCAGGTCGGGGCAGGCCTGTGAAAAAAGCGCCGGTAGTGTACTCGAAAGTGGTGTTTTTTTCACAAGCTTTCCCACAGGCAACAGCGCCGGAACCCCTGGGGCACCGGCGCTGTGTGTGGTGGTGGGTTACTCGATCTCGGCCATATTGTTCAGATAGGCACGGTCGGCAATGTTGATGTAGGCGCGGGCGTCTTCCAGGTATTTCTCCTGGGATTCGATGATCTTCGCGGCCAGTTCATCGCCCTCGGCGGCTTCCTCCAACAGTTTCTCGTTGGCTTCCACCATGGCCTTGAAGACTTCATCCGGGAAGTTCTTGACCTGGATGTTGGGGTGCTCCTCCTTGATCGAGGCCCAGGCCTTGGCGTTCTCATGAACGGACTGGATCATCATGTCATAGGCTGCGGTGCGCATGGCGACGCGCAGAATCTGCTGCAGATCTTTGGGCAGCTCATCCCAGGTGTCCTGGTTGACCAGGAACTGCAGCTCGGTGGCAGGCTCATGCCAGCCGGTGTAGTAGTAGTCAGCAATCTGCTGGAAGCCCAGACGCAGGTCCAGGGCCGGGCCGACCCACTCCACGGCATCGATGGTGCCACGCTCCAGGGCGGTGTAGAGTTCGCCCGGCGGAATGTTGGTGGGGTTCACGCCCACTTCCGCGAACACCTCGCCGGCAAAGCCGGGAATCCGCATCTTCAGGCCTTCCAGGTCCTCCAGGGAGTTGATCTCGTCACGGAACCAGCCGCCCATCTGGATGCCGGTGTTGCCGCCGGGGAACGACAGCATGTTGTGGGGCTCGTAGACTTCCTGCATCAGGTCCATACCGTCACCATAGTAGAACCAGGCGTACTGCTCCTGTGCTGTCATGCCAAAGGGCATGCTGGTAAAGAACAGGGTGTTGGGAACCTTGCCTTTCCAGTAGTAGGAAGCCGAGTGACCCATGTCGTACTGGCCGGCCTTGACCATGTCGAAAACGCCGAAGGGCGCTTTGTGCTTGTTGGCGGAATCGATGCGGATACGCAGGCGGCCGTCAGACATTTCCTCGGCCATCTTGGCCATGTTCTTGGTGGCTTCGCCGAAGATCGGGAAATTCGGGCCCCAGGTTTCCGCCAGGCGCAGGGTGAATTTTTCCTGGGCGTAGACCAGCGGAGATGCGAGTAGCGCTGAGAGGGTTACCGCAGTCGCGGCACGTTTGAACAATGAACGACGTTTCATGGTGCGCGTTCCTCTTTGTTGTTGTTAACGTTCTGGGTTTGCTGTTGTTAACGTTCTGGTTAGCAGGGTTCCCGGCCCGGAGGCAGGGGAAATGACATTCCAACCGCCCAAACCTAGCACGGATACATAACAACGTGAACTGATTGAGGGGGCTGCCTAGACTATAGTCGTAGACAGCCCTTTGTGGAGGAATGGCCGCGTCCGGTTACTCGATTTCCACCTGTTCGGCCACCTGCTCGCGCAGGGATTTCTTGAGGATCTTACCAACGCCATTGCGGGGCATGGTGTCCATGAACACCACCTGGCGTGGGGTTTTGTACTTGGCGAGACGTTCCTGGCAGAAGGCGAGCAGTTCCTCCTCGGAAATCTCCGAATCCGGATTGCGGACCACCACGGCCACCACTTCTTCGCCCATGCGTTCCGACGGCACGCCCACCACGGCCACTTCGGCCACCGCAGGGTGCCGGGAAATCAGTTCTTCCAGATCCCGGGGGTAGATGTTGAATCCGCCCCGCAGGATCAGGTCTTTCTTGCGGTCAACAATATAGAGATAGCCATCCTCGTCGAGCCTGGCGACATCGCCCGTGTGCAGCCAGCCATCCCGCAGGGCGGCTTTGGTGGCTTCCTCATTGTTGTAGTAGCCGGGGGTAATGTTCTCGCCCCGTACCAGTAGTTCGCCCACTTCACCGGTGGCAAGCGGGCTGCCGGTGTCGTCTGCAATGCGCACTTCGACACCGGGGAAGGCGCGACCGACAGAGCCCGGCTTGATGGTTTCATTCTTGCGATGGGCCGAGACTGTCGGCGCGGCCTCGGACAGGCCATAACCCTCGTAGATCTCGGCGTTGAAGCGCTTACGGAACGCCTCGATCAGCGATATCGGCAGAGGGGCTGAGCCAGACCCCACGGATTCCAGGGACGAGACGTCGTACTCCTCCACCTCGGGGGCGGTGGTCAGGGCGTAGATCATGGCAGGCACAGCGCTGAATGCTTCCACCCGGTATTTCTGGATCGCTTCACACACCATCCGGACGTCGAATTTGGGCAGAATCGCCATGCTGCCACCACGAAGGAACAGCGTGTTGGCCATCGTAAAGCCATAGATGTGGGCCAGGGGCAGCACGCCCAGGGTGGTGCCGGGCTCGTCGCCGGACTCCTCTGCCAGACGCACCGCCGCGGCGGCATTGCTGTAGAGGTTTCGGTGGGTCAGCATGACCCCCTTGGGTTGCCCGGTGGTTCCCGAGGTGAAGAGGATGACGGCAATGTCGTCTTCCTTGAGTTCGGGTTCCTGAATCTCGCGGTCGGCAGCGGCCATCAGCGAACACAGGCTGTGGCAGGGAATGCCGGCGTTGGGGCTGGGCTGGTTCTGGGCAATACCGGCCACCACCAGTTTCGGCGGCGTTTCCATGCCTGACGTGGCCTGCTCCATGGCTGGCAGCAACGCCTGGCTGGTAATAATGGCGCTGGCGCCTGAGGCCTGCAGGATGTAGCCGATCTCCCTGGGATGGAGCACGAACATGACCGGCAGCACAATGGCTTCCGCTCGCAGGATGCCCTGGTAGGCAATGAATACCTCGGGGCAGTTGGGCATGCAGACCACGACCCGGTTGCCGGGTTGTACGCCCAGATCACGGAGCCCGTTGGCCAGCCGGTTGGCACTGTCCTGTAGCTCCAGGTTGGTGACTTCCCTTTCTCCGGCATAGAGCATGGGGTACTCACCAAAGCGTTCGAGGCTCTGTTCAGGCAGATCAGTGAGGATCATTGTTGTTCGTCCCTTATTCAATGAGGCGGTGTTGTTGGAGTTTATGAGGCCTGGATTGGAAACCTTACAATAAAATTTTGCGCCTGCGTAACCCTTGTGCTAATTCTTTGCAGTAACACCTATTCAGTCCGGCTAAAAACTGAATCGTTTCAATTCTGTTGGATTAGGTCAGCAGAAAGACGTCCGGGACAACAACAATAAGCACCCACCAATGGGTCGCAAAGGGAAACACCAATGCAGGGCAAGGCTGCGTCTGCGCCTCATCAAGAAGCCGTCACCCGGCACCGCACACCGGTGATGCCGGCGGCACTCCGTCGGTTTGGCCGGCGTCTGCTGCACCTGCTGGCAGTACTGGTGATTGTCAGTATCGCCACCTTCCTGATGCTGGAACTGCTGCCCGGCAACCTGGCGGGTTCCTTCCTTCACGAAAACGCCAGCGCAGCGGAAGTGGCTGCCATTGAAACAGAGCTGGGTCTCGACAAGCCCCTGGCGGAACGTTTTCTGGCCTGGGCCGGAAGCGCCCTGCGGGGTAACCTGGGCCAGTCACCGGTCAGCGGGGAGTCCATCAGCGCTGCCATCGCCGAACGCCTTCCGGTCACCCTGCAGTTGCTGCTGTATGCGCAGTTGCTTTCCCTGGTCATTGCACTGCCCCTGGGCATTATCGCCGGCTACCGCGAGGGCAGCACCCTGGACCGGGTGATTTCCGGTGGTGCCCTGGGGTCGCTGGCCATGCCGCACTTCGTCTGGGGGATCCTGCTGATCCTGCTGCTGAGCATCTGGCTGGACTGGCTACCGGCCACCGGCTACGTGCCCTTTCTGGAATCACCGTTGGGCAATCTGACGTCCCTGTTCCTGCCTGCCCTCACCCTGGCCATGGTGGAGGCACCGGTCTACCTGCGGCTGCTGCGGTCGGATATCGCCAGCACGCTCCAGGAAGACTACATCATAGTGGCCCGGGCCAAGGGGCTCAGCGACCGGCAGATCCTGCTGCGCCACGCCCTGCGGCCGTCATCGTTTACCCTCATCACCCTGATGGGGATCAATATTGGCAATCTCATCGGCGGTTCGGTGATTGTCGAGAGCCTGTTTGCCTTGCCCGGCGTCGGTCGATTTCTTGTGGAGGGAGTGATCCGCCGGGACTTTTTTACTGTGCAAGGCGTGGTTCTGGTCATTGCCGTAACGTTCGTGCTGGTCAACCTGATGGTGGACCTGGCCTACAACCTGCTGGATCCGAGGCTGAGCCATGACAGCACTCACTGATACCCGTGTGAGGGCGCTGCGCCTGCCAAGGCCTGACTGGCGGCTGATGTTGCCTGCTGGCTGGCTACTGGTGGTGTTCACGGCGGCCCTGACGGTGGACTGGCTACCGGTGCCCACCCCCACCACCATGGATTTCATGGCGCCGGAGAGCCTGCCTTCGGCGCAGCACTGGCTGGGCACCGACCAGGATGGCCGCGACCTGTTCAGCCGGGTGGCCCATGGCGCCCGGGTATCGCTGACCGTCGGCTTTCTGGCGCCGCTTGTCGGACTGTTCTTCGGAACCCTGCTGGGCCTGCTGTCGGCCTGGTACGGGGGTGTCGCGCGCACCGCCATCCTGGTGACACTGGATGCCATCCTTGCTTTCCCGGGGCTGGTGCTGGCCATGGCGCTGACGGCGATCCTGGGGGCGTCGGTGGGCAGTGTGACCCTGGCGCTGGGGGTGCTCACCATTCCATCCTTTGCCCGCATCAGCCGGGCCCGGGCACTGCCGCTGATCCAGCGGGAGTTCGTGCTGGCGGCGAAGACGGCCGGCGCCGGTGACACCTGGATCCTGCTGCGGGAAGTGCTTCCCAACATGGTCATGACCCTGGTGACCTACACCCTGACCATTGTGTCGGTGATGATCGTCATCGAGGGTGCCCTGAGTTTCCTCGGTGTTGGCGTGCCGCCACCCGCGCCCAGTTGGGGAGGGATGATTTCCGAAGGCCGCAGTGCGTTGGAAAGGGCGCCCCATATCAGTCTGATTCCTGCCGCCGCCATGTTCTTTACGGTGCTCAGTCTGAATGTGCTGGGTGACCGCCTGCGTCGCACTGCGGAAGCCCGGGAAGGAGGATTGTCATGAACGCCGCCGTGCCATTGCTGGCCGTTGAGCACCTGAGTCTGGCGTTTCCGACACCCACGGGCAGGGTTCAGGCCCTGGATGATATCTGCCTGGACCTTCACCGTGGGCGAACCCTGGGGCTGGTGGGTGAGTCCGGTTCCGGCAAGTCGGTGCTGTCCCGGGCGATCCTGCGATTGCTGCCGCCTTCGGCGCAGTGGTCACCGGGAGGTCAGGTACGCTTCCATGGCGAGAATCTGCTGGCCCTCGGCGGCAAGGGCATGCAGCAGATCCGGGGGCGTCGGATCGCCATGATCTTCCAGGACCCGATGACCGCCCTTAACCCGGTGCGTACCATTGGCACGCAGCTGATGGAGCGTATGTGCCTGCATCTGGGGATCAGCCGGCGGGAAGCCGGGCAGCGGGCGCTGGATCTGCTGAAACAGGTGGGTATCCCGTCGCCCGCCAGTCGAATCAACCAGTTTCCCCATGAACTGTCCGGAGGGATGCGGCAGCGTGTGGTGATCGCCATGGCCATTGCCTGCGAGCCGGATTTGCTGATCGCCGACGAGCCGACCACGGCGCTCGATGTCACCGTACA
This sequence comes from Marinobacter lacisalsi, assembly GCF_042651045.1. Taxonomy (NCBI): domain Bacteria; kingdom Pseudomonadati; phylum Pseudomonadota; class Gammaproteobacteria; order Pseudomonadales; family Marinobacteraceae; genus Marinobacter; species Marinobacter lacisalsi. Next base: position 82,906 of record NZ_JBHSDI010000015.1, on the reverse strand, counting down.
GGCGGAAATCCTGGAACTGTTAAAGGAACTGCAGGCCAGTCGCCAGATGGGCATGTTGCTGATTACCCACGATCTGGGGGTGGCCGCCGGCTACTGTGACGACATCGCTGTTATGTATGCCGGCCAACTGGTGGAAATGGCCGCCACCGAGTCGCTGTTCCGGCGGCCAAGGATGCCCTATACCCGCGCCCTGATGGATTCCATTCCCCGGATGGAGGACGAACCCCACAGCACCCTGCACAGCATTCCCGGCCGGCCCGCCGTGCGTATGGAGGGTCAGGCCGGTTGTCCCTTTGCCGGTCGCTGCAGCCGGCGCCGCAGCGAATGCCTGGACACTACGCCCGAGCCGATGCAGGCCAGCGGCGGTTTCTACCGCTGTCACAACCCCCTGGAGGCCCCGTGAGCCAGCCCTCTCCGGTACTGACGGTGCGTCACCTGAGTGTGGATTACCGCCTGTCAGGCCGCCGCACCCTGCGGGCGGTGGATGACGTCTGCCTGCAGGTGAGTGATGGTGAAACCCTCGCTCTGGTGGGCGAGTCCGGGTGTGGCAAGAGCTCCATTGCCCGGGCGGTCATGCAGCTGAATCCGGTGGCCGGAGGTTCTGTCGAGGTGGAGGGGGTCGACCTGGCCCGCCTTGGCCGCAGCGAGCTCAAGGCCCTCCGACATCGCTTCCAGATGATTTTCCAGGATCCGATTGCCTCCCTGAACCCGCGCCGCCGTGTCCGCTCGATCCTGGAGGCACCGTTGAGGATTGCGGGCATGACAGACCCACAACAGCGACGTCGACGTGTGGATCATATCCTCGAGCTTACCGGCATGGACCCGTCGGTGCTGGACCGTTATCCCCATGAGTTTTCCGGCGGTCAGTGCCAGCGCCTGTCCATCGCCCGCGCCCTGGTGCTGGAGCCCAAGCTGCTGGTATGCGACGAACCTGTATCAGCGCTGGATGTCTCGGTCAGGGCCCAGGTGCTCAACCTGCTCAATGACCTGCAGCGGCGTCTGGGCCTGAGCATGTTGTTTATTTCCCATGACCTGACCGTGGTTCGCAATGTGGCGGACCAGGTGGCGGTGATGTACCTGGGGCAGATCTGCGAGACAGGACCAGCGCGGACGGTGTTGGAGAACCCGGCCCACCCCTACACCCGCAGTCTGCTCAGTGCAGTGCCAGTACCAGACCCGTCCAGGCGCCCGGGACGCATCACCCTGATGGCGGCTGAGACTCCCTCCCACCTGACGGTGACAGCCGGCTGCCGTTTCGCCCCTCGCTGCCCGCAGGCACAGTCCCTTTGCCGCGAGCGCTCACCGGAACTGGTGGGCGATGCGGGACGGCGGCAGGTGGCCTGTCATTTCCCGGTTAATGACACCCCGGACGATTCCGCCGGCGCATCATCCGCAGGCCATGCCATCGAACGTCACAAGAACAACAAGGAGAATCAGCCATGCCCATGAAAGCGTGCAAGAAGGGCGTCCTGTTGGTAGCCCTGTGCAGTGCCCTGTGGGGGCAGGCGCGGGCGGAAGGGACCCTGACCGTGGGTCTGGAATCCGACCCCATCGGCTTTAACGCCGCCAAGGCGCGACTGTTCAACCAGACCACATCCAATGTAGCCCTGGCGGTGATGGAAGGGCTGTTTGCCTATGACCGGGAGGGCAACATCGTGCCGCGGCTGGGGCTGGAACTGACCGAAGCCGACGACCGTCTGAGTGCCACTGTCACCCTTCGGGAGGGCGTCACCTTCCATGACGGCACCCCTTTCAATGCCGATGCGGTGGTAGCCCACTATGACTGGATCACCTCACCGGGCAGCGGCATCAATACCGCCATGATCGAGCCCATCGACTATGTGGAGAAGGTGGATGAGTACACCGTACGGTTCGTGCTCAACCAGCCCTGGGTGGCCCTGAAGTCCGCCCTGGCCATCGACCACATGTTCAACTTCATAGGCTCACCGACGGCGGTAAAGGCAGATCCGGAAGCCTTCCATCGCCATCCTGTAGGCACCGGCCCGTTTGTCTTCGAGGAATGGCGTTCCGGCGAGCGTCTGGTCGTCAGCCGCAATGCCAACTATTGGGACAGCAACCTGCCGCATCTGGATCAGGTGGTTTTCCGTGTGTTGCCGGACAATGATACCCGCAACCAGAGCCTGAGGGCGGGGGAGGTGGACGTTACGCCGGTGCCCACTCCGGTGCAGGTGGTGGCCGCAAGGGAGGATGACAGCATTGCCGTGCATGAGTACGAGAGTTCCGGCGCCCTGTCGTGGAATTTCCACCACCGCAAGGAGCCATTCAAGGACCCGGAGGTGCGCCGTGCGGTGATCCAGGCGGTGGATCAGGATGCCCTGATCAAGGTGTTCTACCAGGGCACGACCGTGCCCACCACCGGCCTGTTCAGTGCCAGCTCGGAGTGGCACTGCGAGGACCTGGACTGGCCCTCCTACAACCCGGAGCAGGTAAGAAAGGTGCTGGAGGAAAAAGGCAGTATCCAGTTTGAACATATCAGCACCAATACGCCAGCCGGCCGGAGGCTGGGGGCCATTTTCCAGCATTTCTTCCAGGAAGCGGGCTTCGACACCACCCTGAAACTGCTCGACCAGGGCCAGAACATCCGCGCCGGCCTTTTCGGCAACTACCAGGTGAACATCTGGCGCTATGTGGACTTCGGCGGTGACCCGGACCTGAACCTCACCAGCTACCTGACCAGCACGGTCACACGCCACGACGTGGATACCTACAAGCCGCTGTTAGAGAAAGCCAGGACGGAGACCGACAGGGCCAGGCGCAAACAGATCTATTGCGATATTGCGCAGCAATTTGCTGACGACGCGGTCTTCATGATGCCGGTGCAGTCCACTTACTACGTGCTGGCGTCCCCAAAGGTGAAGGACGTGGCGCCCCTGCGTAACAACCTGGTGCAGTTGCGGGATATCCGTATCGAGTGAGGTCGTGATCAGACCTGGCCATGGGTTCAGGTGGTAGCGGCTTCCCGGTGTTCCCGGGGTGGTGTTCTCATGCGCGCCATTGGGTAGAGCCCCAGCAGGTAGAACAGGGCCATCAGTGCAAAGGCGTCCTGGAACCCCGGGAAGGTGAGAGGTATGCCCAGGCCGGCGGCCCAGTGGGTCTGCTCCTGCAGCAGGACAGCAGACAGGGTGACCCCCAGCGAGCCACCAAACTGGCGGGCGAAGCTGATCAGCCCGGTGGCCTGGTTGACCATTTCCGGGGGCACGATGCTGACTGCTCCGATCACCACCGGGGGCATGGTCATGGCGAGACCGACCCGGCCGAGGGCCGCCATCAGGGCAACCAGAACCAGTGAGGTACCCAGCCCGACTTCGCTGAGCACGATGCAGGATATGGCGAAGATCACCAGCCCGCCGGCTACCAGGATTTTCGGCAGTACCCGATCGGTAAGCCGGCCGATGACCGGGAAGGACAGAGCCATGGCCAGCCCGGCCGGCATCAGCAGCATGCCGGCGGCGGAGGCGGACTTGCCCATGGCGGTCTGCACCAGCATCGGCAGCAGGTAGACCGATCCGAACAGGCCGGCGCCGGTGAGCATGGCGACCACGAAGGCGGGGCCAAAGCCCGGGTAACGAAAGATGCCCAGGGCCAGCAATGGCGACCGGCTCTTGAACTGGCGCAGGGCGAAGGCGATAAACAGAACAACCGTACCCGCCATGGCCGCCATAACCACGGGGCTGGTCCAACCCTGGTGCGGGCCTTCGGAGAGCCCCCACAGCAGGGCGATCATCCAGCCGCTCAGCAGCAGAATGCCCGGGGTGTCGAGCCGGCGATGGACCGGCGGCGTCGAGGCAGGCCGTGACAGGAAGGTGCTGCCCAGATAGAAGGCGGCCAGACAGAAAGGCAGCACCACCAGGAAGACTGCCCGCCAGGACCACCAGTCCACCAGCACGCCACCGACCACCGGGCCCACCGTGGGTCCCAGCACCACACCCATGGCGTACAGGCCCATGGCCTGCCCACGCTGGTTGAGGGGGAATACGGCGTAGAGCATCAGCATGGCCAGGGGCTGCACCATGCCGGCAATCAGGCCCTGTACGATACGCACGACGATCAGCATGCCGAAGTTGATGGCAAAGCCCCCAGCCAGGGCCGCCACTATGAATACCAGCAGCGAGCCCATGTAGGTGGCGCGGGGCCCGAACCGGTCGACCATCCACACGTTCAGCAGCATGCCGATGGCCATGCTGGCCAGGAAGGCGGTCACCAGCCACTGGCCCATGGTATGGCTGATGTCGAAGGTAGACATCACATCCGGCAGGGCCACATTGACGATGGTGGACGACAGCGACATGGTCATGGTGCCGATCATCACGGTCATCATCACCCACCACTTGTAGCGCTCACCGTAGCGTTGTTGCAGCTCCTCCATGGATGCGTCCATGTCAGCAGGCCCTCCCGTCCGTCGAGGGCACTGGCCCGCAGGAGTCCCGTAACACCAGCTCGGTGGGAACGATCACCTGCACCGGGCGCAGGCTGCGATCGTCCATCTGGTTGATCAGCAAGTCCACCAGGGCATCTACCAGGGTTTCCACCGGCCAGCGCAGGGTGGTGATGGCCGGGGCGTAGGTGGCTACCCAGTCATTGTCGCCGATACTGATGATCGACAGGTCGTGGGGAATGCTCAGCCCATGCTCCCGCGCCTGCTGCAGGGCCAGGGCGAGAATGTGGCTGCCGGGAAGGATCAGGGCCGTTGCGCGGTCAGGGCCCTGCATGACGGCCTTGAGGTCGGGTAACGGGTCCCGCCCGATGGCCAGCGGCCGGATCAGGTCATCGTCCACGGTCAGATCATGCTGCCTGAAGGCTTCCCGGTATCCGGCCTGCCGTTCACGGCCCGGCCAAAGGTGTGGCAAGGGTGTCAGCAGGGCGATGCGGCGGTGGCCAAGGTCCAGCAGGTAGTCCACGGCCTGACGGGTGCCGTCGCGGTAACCGACACGTACGCCGTAGAACCGGCTGGGGAATTCCACGCTCTGGATAACGGTGGGGGCGCTGAACCTCTCCAGGTCGTGCATCAAATCCGCGTCGTCCTCACTGTCGGGCACGAAGATCAGGCCATCCACCTGTCGGCGCCGGAATTCCGCCACCACATCCCGGGCCATACGCCCCCGGCCACTGGCCAGCAGCAACATCAGCCCGCGGGCGTTAAGGCGTCGGTCCAGGCTATTGATGATGGCGCCGTACAGGGGATTGGCCACATCCGGCACGAAAAAACCCACGGCGCCGGTGGAGTTGGTGCGCATGCTGCGGGCCAGACTGTTGGGCTCGTACTGCAACAGGGACCTGGCTTCCTCCACCTTCTGCCGCAGGCGGGGGCTCACCGGCAGACCATTGAGCACGCGGGATACGCTGCCGACGGAAACCCCGGCCTCCCGGGCGACATCCTTTATGGTACTTCTGGCCATGGAACCTCATCGCCTGCTGATGACGTCATCCACAAGGAATGATTCGCCCGAGTGAGTTGGTAAGGAAGCGAACAAAGTGAGAAGGGAAGAATTGTAACGTTTCAGTTTTGTCTTGTCGCCTGTTGTTTTGCAGAACCGGGACAGGGGATAACCTGTTGTTCTGTGGTGAATGGGCAAGGTGACTTTCGTGAATCGTGACGTGTATCCGTTATTGACGGATTATTTGAATACCGGTCTCTGCTAGATTGAGACCCTTGGACCAAAAGTCCCATAATAACGACAAATGCTGTGCAGGGGTGTAGGTATGCAAGAGCGTCGCAGTCGTCAGCGATTACCGTCTATTCGCGTGACCGCCAGGGTTGGCATCAAGCGCGGAATCATCGGCAGGGACTGGCTGACTGTAAGGGTGCTGGATTTCAGCAACCGGGGCGTGGCGTTTACCGGAGATGTACCCCTGGAGCACGGTGACCGCTTCCAGATGAGCCTGCGCCTGAGCACCGAGACCGGTGATTTCGTGGTAGAGAAGGCCACCGCCACCATCTCCAATATCCGCGATACAGCAGGCCGCCGCATCTACGGCGCTCGCTTTTCGGACGACAACCCGTCCGCTACCTGCGACAGCCTCGACCGGATTGAGGGCATCGTCAAACGCTACAAGGAGCTCAGCTCCCGTATCTTCAGTCATCGTTCCGAGGGCAAGACTCCCGCGCGGTGATCATCGGACGGCGTACCTCGCGGGTATGTCTGTGGACTCTTCCATACTATCCAGGGACAACGCTGTCCCGGCAGGATTCCAGGCGACAGTGAGCAGTTTCGCCGGGCTGTTCGTAAATTGGTCAGTTGCTGGTGATTGGCATCGGCAACAAGGCTGGAAAACCTTCGGCATTGCCGGAGACCGTCCGCCAGCCAAACAACAAGACCAATCGGAGGCCCTGGATCATGCTATTGAATCATGTGTTCGGTCTTTTCACCCACCCGGATTCGGAGTGGGCTGACATTCGCCGGGAGCACGAAAAACCTGCCCGGCTCTACGTAGCCTATGTGCTGATTCTGGCCCTGATCGGCCCGGTCTGCGCCTACATTTCCACCGCCCACTTTGGCTGGACCGTGGGTACGGATCAGCCGCTGATCAAACTGGCCCCTGGCAGCGCGCTGCAACTGAGCGTACTGACCTACCTCGCCATGCTGGTTGGCGTGTTTGCCCTGGGCTATGCCGTTAACTGGATGGCCCGGACTTACGGCGCGCGGGAAGAGCCGGACGCGTCCAACGGCATTGCCCTGGCCGCCTACTCCTGCACACCACTGTTCCTGGCGGGGTTTGCTTTGCTTTATCCCGTGCCCTGGTTCAATGCGATGGTGTTTCTTGCCGCCGCGGTCTACGGAGCCTACCTGATGTATGACGGCCTGCCGATCGTGATGGACATTCCCAGGGAGCGGGCCATCATGTATGCCGGCGCGTTGCTGACGGTGGCTCTGGTCATTCTGGTATCCACCAGGGTGGGTTCCGTGCTTCTCTGGAACGTCGGCTTCGGGCCGGTGTTCATCAACGGCTGAGGCAGACGCCCGATAACGTGGCCGCTCCGGCGTTCGTCCGGGGCGGCCACTGTCGACTGCCGATCAGACCTTGAAGCGCCCGGCCTGTTCTTTCAGGCTGCTGGCATACCCGGCCATGGACTCGCTGATGGTATTGAGGTCCGCTGAACGCTGGTCGCTTTCGTTGGCCAGATCATTGATCTGGGTAATGCTGCGGTTGATCTCGTCGATGACCTGGGTTTGCTCCTCGGTGGCAGAGGCCACACTGGAGTTCACGTCGCTGATATCATTCATGGCCTCCAGAATCGAGGCCAGTTCGCCTTCCGCATCGGAGGCCAGGGCCTCCGTGGAGCTGGCCTGCTCGCTGCCGGTTTCCATCACCGACACGATGTCCGACACGCCGGATTGCAGGGTGGTGATCATGTCCTGAATGTTTTCCGTGGACTGCTGGGTACGCTGGGCCAGGGTGCGTACCTCGTCGGCCACCACCGCGAAACCCCTGCCCTGTTCACCGGCCCGGGCCGCTTCGATGGCGGCATTCAGCGCCAGCAGGTTGGTCTGTTCAGCAATACCCCGGATCACATCGAGTACCGAGGTGATGTTGTCGGAATCCGTGGACAGCTTGCGGATGACCTCCACTGCCTTGGTGATCTGTTGTGACAGTCGGCGCACCTGGCTGGCGGACTGCTGAACGATGTCGGCACCCTTGTTGGCGTTGCCCTGGGCGTTCCGGGTGACTTCGGCCGCGCGGGAGGCGTTGCCGGCGACTTCCTCGATGGCACTCTGCATCTCGTTGATAGCGGTGGCCACCATGGTGATGGATTCGGTCTGGCTGGATACGCCCTGACGGTTTTCAGAGGCAGACTTCTCCAGGTCCCGGGCGCCTTCCGCCAGGTTTCCGGACAGTTCCTGGATGGTGCGGATCATGCCCTGCAGGTTCGCCAGTACGGCATTGAACGATTCGGCCAGCTGACCCAGGTCGTCGTTGTTTTCGACCGGCACCCGCTGGGTCAGGTCGCCCTCGCCCTGGGCGATGTTATCCAGCTGGTCCCGCAGGGTGCGGATGGAGGCCACAATCATTTTCAGGGCGGAAACGAACACCAGCAGTGCGATAATCAGGGAAGCTGCGGTAACGATTACCGTGATGGTGATGGCCTGCGAGCCTTCCGCGGAAGAGGCGGCGGCCTGTTCGCTCGCCAGCCTGTCGGCCACCTGGCCGGTACGGTCGAAGTAGCCTCTGACGGTCTCGAACAGCTCGTCGGTCTCAGTCCTGATGATTTCCCTGGCGCCGTAGGTGTCGCCGATACGGGCCCTTTCCAGCGCGGTTTCGGCTGACGTGCGCCATTGCTCGAAGGCGGCGTCGAAGCCCTCCATTTCCTTGCTGAAGTCGGTCCCGGTCAGTCGCTGTGCGGCGGAGTGGATCCGGTTTCGGGCCTGGTCGGCATTGTCGTGGAACGCTGCCAATTGTTCGTCGGCGGAAGAGTTGGTTTCCCTGGCGCGGATGTAGCCGTTCTGTGCAACCAGGGCCTGGTAGAGGTCACGATCCCCGTTGAGAATTTCACTGGAGGCCGGCATCAGATGGTCGGCGACAAAGTCAGTGCCAGAAACCAGGTTACGGGCGGTGATTACGCTGAGAATGCCGAGAATGATGACTGCCAATGCAGTGATAACAAAGGGGAGGCCGACCTTGGTTCTGAATCCCAACAACTTGCCGATAGCCATACCTTACTCCGGACATTTTACAGAATTTGTTATCATTGTTGTCGGCAGTATAGGCAATTACTTTAGTTTTAGAACTAGTTGCGTGGCGTCACTTTGTCGCTTTTTGTGTCAAAGGATAACAACTTGTGAGAGGTGATAATGCTACTCGCTCCGGTCCTTGTGGTCGCTGTGCCCCAGTGACCGCTCCGGTGACACCCTGTCCCGCACCAGCTGCTTGAGCCGGGTGATCTCCGGGAAGCCGCCCATCTCCTTGCGGGACCAGATTCGCTGCCCGTCTACATGAACCTCGAAAATGCCCCCGCTGCCCGGGTGCAGGGTCAGCTCGCCAATGTCATCCTCGAACGTCGTCAGCAACTCCTGGGCCATCCAGGCCGAGCGCAGCAGCCAGCGGCAGCCGGTGCAATAGTGGATGTCGACGGTGTGGGTGCGTTCCTGATCCATTGGATAGTCCTGTGGGTCGGCGAAATCAATGTGTTGGCGGAGAGTCAGTGGCGGCTGGCCACCTGGTTGCGGCCGGCTTCCTTGGCCCGGAACAGGGCCTTGTCTGCCTGCTTCAGCAGAGCATCCAGAACAATGTCGGGTCCCGCGTCCGCGGTGATGCCGAAGCTGGCTGTGCAGCTCACGGCTCCGTCGGTGACCGCGAAAACCTGACTTGAGAAAGCCGCTTGCAGTCGCTGCGCCAGGTAGCGGGCTTGTGCCAGATTGGTGGCGGGCAACAGGACGGCAAATTCCTCGCCACCGAGTCGGGCCAGGATGTCGGCGTCCCTGACTGTTCTGAGGGCCGTAGCCGCCAGTCCCCGCAGGACGGTATCGCCCGAAGCGTGCCCCCAGCGGTCATTGACCTGTTTGAAGTGGTCCAGGTCGAACATGATGAGCGCGACCGGATCACCAGCACGTATGGACTGATGGATGCTCTGTGTTGCCAGGGCGAAAAAGGCCCTGCGGTTATTGAGGCCGGTCAGCTCGTCGGTATAGGCCAGCCTCTCGGCCCTGGACTTGGCTTCTGTCAGCGCCTGTTCCATATGCTTGCGTTCGGTGATGTCGGTGGCTATCTCCATGCGTACCAGGCGGCCGTCAATCCACCGAATGGCCTGGTCGCGGCACTGATACCAGCGTTGGTTGGCCGTGTTCTGGAACTCCCAGACCAGCGGGCCGGTGGGCTCGCCGTGCTCGTCCACCAGTTGCGGGTTGGTACAGAAAGAGCAGGGGCCACCCTGATCGTTCTGCAGGACCTGCCAGCATTTCCCGGCGTCCGGTGAGCCCCAGGCTTTTCTGCCGTAATCGTTGAAGAAGATCAGTTCGTGGGTATCCATGTCCGCCACGTAGACCAGGGCATCCAGGCTATTGAGGACCGTGGCGATGGCCTGGTAACTGAGATCGGCACTGGGAGGGCTCGAGGGCTTGGTCATGACGTGAGTTCGGCTTATCTGACGTGCTGATATTGAGGATCATACCAGTTGTTCCGGCCGATGTCCGGGGCTGCAGTTGCACGACTTGCATCGGCTCGCGGGGAGGTGACGATGCGGGGGCGTGTTCAGATACCCAAGGGCATCCGAACGGGGCCTTTCTGGCCACTGAGCTGGAAATAACGCTCCATCACCAGCAGGCCAACCAGATCTTCCCGGCGCTGATCCCTGAAACGGGCGGCATGGCGCTGGGCGTTGTTGATAATGGCTTCAGCCTGGTCCGGGTAGCGTCGATAGTAATCGATCTTCTGTTCCAGGTCGGAGTGATCATCCTTCAGTTCGACGTAATGGTAGCCGGGCACCAGGGTGCCCTCCATGAACCAGGTTTCGAAGCGGGGGCGACGCATCAGGCAGAGGGAATTGGAGGCCATGATCCATTTCAGGTTGGTGGCCACGTCTATCCCTTCCACACTGACAATGAACTGGTGGCGCAGCTGTTCCTCAACGCCCATGAAGGGTTTGTGCCATGGCTGGGCCTGCTTTTCCTTATGCTGCGTGCACCCGACGTCGCACAGGGGATGGTTCATGAACTGGCGGGCGAAGGCGATGCGGTGATCCCGGTTGGATTTGCCACGCCACACCGCAAGCGGTTTCTTCGCCCGGAACGGTAACGGATCGTGGTAAAAACGGAAGTGGCGAATGGCATTGAGCCTCAGCAGCATGGCATTGGTCGCTTCAGGATCTATAGGGCGGCTTTTGACGAAGGTGGGTTCCCGGGGTGTGGTTGTCAGGTCGCCGAACCGGTAGTGCACCTGCAGGTGGCGGGGAAAGTGGCGGATCAGGTGCTGGAAGTCACCGCAGTAGGCACTGCTTTTGCGCTTGCCAGTGAACCGGCCTATGGCCTCTGCTTCTTCCGGCAGGCTGATGGGGCCAGTCAGTCGGTTGTAGTAATTCACCCTGGCTTCAATATCCGCCTGACCAGAGGCGTCCATCCGGTCAAATTCACTGAACAGGGCACGGCGCCTGATTTGCCAGAGTTCCCCCGGCACCAGGGCGCGGAGCTGGTTGCGGGCGTAGGTTACCGGCTTGTGGAAGCGGTTGGCCAGCCTGCTCGATGTCATCCTGTGCTCCTGCCTCACTTGAGTTGGAGCACCCATTGCACAGGATGAACATTACAGGTTTGTGGTCGTCACAAAACCTTCAGAAAGCGTTCAGGTAGCTTCGGTGGTCGTGCCGCGCAGCATGGCCTGTAGCAGTTCCTCCGCGTCGAATTTTGTCAGGGCTTCGTTGGCACCCACCTGACGGGCGTAACTGACGCTCATCTCGCTGTTCAGGGAGGTGTGCAGGATCACGTATGGCTGATGGATTGAGCGATCATCCCGCAGGTGAAACGTCAGCTCATAGCCGTCCATGCCGGGCATCTCGATATCGCTGACCAGGATGGTGACCGGTCTCTGTTCCTGGTTGGCCTGTATCATCTTGTCCAGGGCGGTCTGCCCGTTGCCGGTTACCTCGTAGGGGATGTTTTCCCGGTCCAGGGCATCGGCCAGCTGGCGGCGGGCCACCTGGGAGTCGTCCACCAGCAGGATGCGCTGTTCCCGCAGGGTTTCCCGTTCCAGGTCGGTGAGCTGGGCAGGAGGACTGTCCATGGACTCCGGGTACACCCGGGCCAGAAGCAGTTCCACATCCATCAGCTGCACGAGGTCGTTGTCGATCTGCAGCAGCCCGGTGACAAATGCCTGGTCACCCAGGGCCCGGGGCGGTGCCTGTACCTGCTTCCAGTTGGCTTCGACAATCCGGTCGACGCCACGAACCAGGAAACCGATTACCTGACGCTGGATATCGGTCACGATGATCGAGGCATGCTTGCGGGATTCGGCGTCCAGGGCGGGGTAGCCAACCGCTGCCGCCATGTCGATGACCGGTACGGCCGCACCACGGAAGCTCATGGTGCCTATCACGGCAGGATGGCTCTGGGGAATCTGGGTCAGGCGCTGCAACGGCATGATTTCACGGATCTTCAGCGTGCCCAGGGCCGACAGCCGGTTGCCAGCCAGACGGAACAGCAGCAGTTTCTGGGGGACAGCGTTGCCTTCGCTCATGGAGGTTCCAGGGGCTCGAGAGTTTAACGTTGGAAGCTATCGTTAAATGGTAGCGTACCGGGTTACGAAACGGCAGCCTGCGATTGTTTCCGTTTGTACTTCCGGTTATCGCCTGGTTACGCCAAAGCTTTAGGTAAGTCTGGAATGACTGCCTGGGGCATTTTCCTGTATCAAAAGCCCAGAAACAGCATGTCCAACGCTGCGGAGATTTCCTACTGCCGCTCTGCCAGGCTGCAAACGCCAGAACGCAATTCACCTTCTGGTACAGCGGCCATGTACTGAGTGGCCATTACGACCTCCTGACCTTCAATGCTAAACACAGGGTTAAGTCGCTGGGCAGGGGACGGCGCTGAGGATTTCGGCAATAATGGCACCACAACCCGGGTGTTAAAGCCATTCAGAAGGTCTGACTGAACGTCCAGCAAATAGCCCGCCCCATCTCTATTTTCGAAAATATCGAAACGAGCCATCAGAACCGACGATGCCGTGCGAGAGGCAGACCGTTGGCTTCAACGTAGGCGTTCGAGCTTGCCAGAGCACTGGCATTTTCTTTCAGCCAGTTTTCCTGCCTATGACGTTTTACAGCCTCCGCAATCCCCGCCTCTGCCGACCGTGAGATATTGATTCCCAGAATCTTTGCCTCTTTGAGAAGAGCGCTATCTAGCGATAGGTTCGTTGGCTTTCGGGTGGAATTCGTAGCTTCAGCAGATTGCATGATGATGTCCTCGTGCGGAGCGATGAACTCATGATATGCGCATATTTCTTGTGCAACAAGGATGCGCGATTGATGAGCTGATCCAGCGCAAGAGGCTGATTACTGGCTCCCGAAAATATCCTGGTGGTAGCGCCCCTCCTGCATCAGGGTTTGCAGCCATTGCGAGGCCCGTTCCCGTGGCATGTCGCCGCAGGTTTCGGCAATGCGGATCAGGCAGTCACGGACTGCCGGGGCCATTTGGGCGCCATCGCCGCAGACATAGACTGGCGCTCCGGCTTCCAGTGTTTGCCAGACCAGATCCCGTGCTGCCCACAGGGCGTCCTGCACATGGCGGTGTTGATAACCTGCCAGGGCCGAGTAGGCGGGATGAATGGTTACTACCCCCTGTTGTTGCCATTGCTCGAGGTCCGCCGGGTAGAGCTGGTCGTGGGCCGGGTGGCGGCAGCCTATGAACAGCAGGTTACGGGCGATGGCCTGGCCCTTGCCGGCCTGTTCGGCCCGTTCCTCCAGAAAGGCCCGGAAAGGGGCCAGGCCGGTGCCCGCAGCGATCAGGATCATTGGTTGCGCCGGGTCTGACACCGGGGCGAAGGGTGGGGAGGGTTGTCGCACATAGGCCAGTATCTCGTCGCCCTCCTGCAGGTCTTTCAGGAAACCGGTTGCCACGCCGCGGTATTCACCCTTGCCAGACCAGGCCGGTGCCTGCACCGTACCCACGGTCAGCCGGACCTGATCCGGGCGGGCCAGGGCACTGGAGGATATGGAGTAGAAGCGGGCACGCAAGGGCGGGCACAGGGCAGCAAAAACCTCCACGGGCAGGTCAATGGCCGGGTAGTGCTCCAGCAGGTCGAGCACTGACTGTCGCTTCTCCTGTATTTCCCGGTGGTATCGGTCGTTGTCTTCCGCCAGTTGCTGAAGCGCCTGGCGGGTGTGGGGGCAGGGGCTGTGGGCGGCCAGTACCCGGATGTCCCGGCGGCTGGCGGGTTCCTGCAGCTCCAGGAACTGGGCCAGGAGCTGGCCCACACTCAGGGTGGCCCCGGCCGGCAGGTGGGGCGGGCAATGGTCGGATCCGGTGCGGATCAGGTCTGTGGCAGACAGGTCCAGAAGCCTGCATACCCGCTGAATCAGCGCATCGCCGTTGGTCGGGTAGATCGCCAGGTGATCGCCTGTTTGATAGCTCATACCTTTCGGCAAGGCGATCAGGATGTCGCGGGTGGATGACCGGGGGCGGTTCCCAGTGAAGTCGGCCAGTTGATCGGCCTCGGTAACCAGCTCACGGTTGTGCAGTACGGTCAGGGCTCTCGCCTGGGCAGGCAACACGGTGGCCCGTGTGGCCTGGCTGTCCACCAGTGTGAGGGGAAGGGCAATGTTGGCGGTGTCGCAGCCGGTGGTTTCTCCCAGGGTCTGCCAGAAATCTCCCAGCCAGCTTTCCACCGCCCCTTCAAAGTCACCGTTGCCGTCAGCGGCCCCTCTTTCCAGTAGTCTGGTGGCACCGGTAGAGGCAATGGCTTCGTCCATGCGACGGGGAAAGGCCTGGTAGTTGACCCATTGGGTATTGCCACAGCCGAGCACGGCAAACCTGAGACCGGGGCGTTTCACAGAGGCCAGTCCGTCCTCGTCCAGTAACGCCTCGAAGGCCTTGGCACTGTCCGGCGCGTAGCCGTTGTAGGTGGCGGTCACCACCACCAGGATGCCGGATTCCGGCAGCTTGCCGACCAGATTATCCAGGGTCACGCATTGCGCGTTGAAGTCCAGGTCACCAGCCCGGGTGGCCAGTTCCTCGGCGATGTCGCGGGCAGTGCCCAGGGCTGACCCCCAGGCGACCGTAAAGGGTTCACCTTCGCCGCTGACATCCGGGTGTTCCGGGGCGGGCGCTTCGGTGGTGGCGCTGGCCGGGGCTTCGGTTACCAGCCGGTCCCGCTCGTTGCGGCGGCGCACCCGCAGGTAGAAGTTGTCCGGCTTGAGGGTCAGGGTTTCCTTGATATCCAGCTGGTAATCATGGGGGTCCGACAGGGCAAACCGCTGCAGGATCATGGCCACCGCCAGCTTGGCTTCGGTGAGCGCAAACTGACGACCGATGCAGGCCCGTTCTCCGTTGCCAAAGGGCTTGTAGCCATGGGGGTGAATCTTCGCCTCGTTCTCCGGCAGGAAACGGTCGATATCGAATACGTCCGGGTCGGTCCATACCTTGGGGTCCCGGTGCAGGGCGGGCAGGTGCACGGAAATGCCCTGGTTACGGGGGATGCGGTACTTGCCACCGATGACTTCGTCCTTGTAGGGCGCCACCATGAAGGCGGGGGCCGTGGGCCACAGGCGCAGGGATTCCTTCAGTACCCGCTCGATCACATCCAGCCGGGCCAGGTGGCGGTAGTCCGGCACGGTATCGCCCGGCAGCACCCGGTCCACCTCGGCATAGGCCTGGGCCAGCACATGGGGGTGGCGCAGCAACAGGTAGAGGGTGAAGGTGAGCAGCCCGCTGGTGGTTTCGTGGCCCGCCACCAGGAAGGTCAGTACCTGCTGGCGGATATTGAGGTCGTCCAGTCGCTCGCCGGTTTCCGGGTCTTCCGCGGTCAGCATCAGGTTGAGCAGGTCGTTGCTGTCGGTGGGGTTTTCCCGGCGCTGGCGGATGACCTCGTCCACCAGATGGTTCATGGTGTCGATATCGGCCAGGTAGTCCGGGGGATCCTTGCGTAATCTCTCCAGCATCGGCAGCCGGGTAAGCTTGGCCATATTGGCCGCCAGCACCCGAACCATGGCGCCGAGGAACGGATGCAGGTCCCGGGAGTCGAAGGAGTTGAAGCGGTAATCGAAGCCCGCCAGGGAGATGGTATCCAGGGTCAGCCGGGTCATGTCGTCGGCGACCAGCAGGTCATCCCCCTGATGTGCTTCCCAGTAGTCACAGAGCTGCCCGGCCACGTCCGCCATGGCATTGAAATAGCCCTTCATGGCCCGCTGGCTGAAAGCAGGCATCAGGATACGGTGGGCCTTGCCCCAGGGTGCCTCGTCGCTTTTCGCGGTGAACAGGCCGTCACCCACGACATCCCGCAGCAGGGACAGGGGCGGCCGGATCACCTTGCGGAAGCGGGTCTCGTCACAGAGCTCCTCCACCAGCGCCGCCGAGAAGGCAAACGGAATACGGACCCCGGCGAAATCCATCTCAAAGATGCCGTCAAAGTCCCGGGACACATCGAGGAAATACTGTGCCATGCGAGACCTGGGAATCTGCAGCAGGTTGCCCACCAGGGGCCAGCGTGGCGGGTGAGGCAGCGGCTGCAGGGTGATTTCGGACGTTGTGGTTGTTGGGGTACCCGATCCTTGCGTCATAGTCGTTATTGTTGCCTTACGCCGTAGGGTTTCGGAAAAGCTACCCTACAGTGTAGGGTTGGTCAATGGTCGCTTTTCAGGGCATGATTGAGGCGCGAATTTGAAACCCGCTGGCATAAACCCACCACAGGACAGCCCATGGCACGACAGGCACCGGCCAGGCGTCAGCCCCTGAGCCCCGAACGCATCTATCGAACGGCGCTGGCGCTGATCGAGGAGAATGGCGTGGAAGATCTGAGCATGCGCAAGCTGGCAGGGGTACTGGGGGTGGATGCCATGTCCATCTACCACCATGTGGAAAACAAGCAGGCATTGCTGCAGGGCGTGTTCCAGACCGTCCAGGAGGAGCTGCCGCTGCCCGACCCGATGCCGGCGGACTGGAAGGAGGCCCTGCGGCAGCTGGGCAAGGGTTTCCATCAGGTCGCCCAACGCTACCCGGGTGTTTTCCCTGCCATGATTACCAGCGCCTACGGCACCGAGCGGGAGCGGGAAATCTTCCACTACATCCAGCGTGCACTGCAGACGGCGGGAGTAAAGGAGCAGGATATGCCGAGAGCCACCAGTGCCCTGTACACCTACGGCATTGGCATGGCCAACGTGGCGGCTAACGGATTACGGCTGCGCCCCCTTTATGGCGAGCCGGAAACAGACAGACATGAAGCGCATGGCACCAGCGAAGCGGATGCGGAGTTCAGTATCGAGATGATGCTGGCGGGCATTGAACACCTGGTGGGTCGCTCAGGTTGAGGGGGTGGCCATGATGATTCATCGTCGTTTTGCCATAGCTGGCCATTTCCTGATTGCGCTGGCCGCTGCCACAGCCATGGCGGTGCTGCTTAAACCGGTGCTGCCGGTCGGTGGCCTGGCTCTGGTGTTTGTTACGGCCGTGGTCTGGCTGGCGGCGCGGACCGGCGTCTATGCGGGGCTGCTGGCTTCAGTGGTGAGTTTTCTCGTTTACAATTTTGGTTTTACGGAACCCCGCTTTACCTTCCACATTACCAACCCCGATGAACTGGCCACGGTGCTGTTTTTCCTGTTGGTTGCGGTCATTGTCGGGCACCTCGCCGGTCGGTTACGTACGCAGCTGGAAGCTGAGCGGCGTGCGAGGGTTGCGGAGGAAACCGAACGTTTGCGGTCCGCCATGCTCTCGTCAATTTCCCATGACTTGCGCACCCCGCTGTCTTCCATGATCGGATCAGCGAGCAGCCTGCTGAGCCTGCACGACCAGATGTCCGAGGAAGATCGGACCAGTCTGCTGGAGGCCATCCTGGCTGAAGGGCAGCGGCTTGATCGGTATATTCGGAACCTCCTGGACATGACCAGGCTGGGGCACGGCACACTGAAAATTGAGCGTGACTGGATTGCGGTTACCGATTTGCTGGCTTCTGCGCTGCGCCGGACCCGAAAAGTGCTGGAAGATGTCGATGTCCGCCTGCGGATCGACGACAACCTGCCCCTGATCTACGTGCATCCGGCGCTTATCGAGCAGGCCCTGGTGAATATCCTCGAAAATGCGGGCAGGTATGCTCCTGCTGGTACCGTAGTGACGATTTCGGCGGCCTGGCAGGATCACCACGCTGTCCTGGTGATCTCGGATCAGGGAGCGGGTATTCCGGAGCATCTGCGCCAACGTGTTTTTGAGCGTTTCTTTACCGGTGATTCCGGTCCACACGCGGATCAGGGGGGCACGGGTCTTGGTCTGGCGATCAGTCAAGGGCTGGTAAGGGCCCATGGCGGTGAGGTGCTTGTTGTTGAGCCGGAATCCGGTGAAGGTGCACGATTTGAAATCAGGTTGCCGGTTGATGCGGCCTCTCGCACTGACGACGTTGCTGCAAATGTATCAGGATGAAAGCATGAAGGGTTCACAAGCTGATGTCGGGGCTCGGGTGCTCATCGTCGATGATGAAAGCCAGATCCGGCAGTTCCTCAGGATCAGCCTCAAGGCTGATGGCTACCAGGTCCAGGAAGCGGCGAACGGACGCGACGCACTTGCTCAGGCCGGCGAATGGGAACCGGACATCATTATATTGGATCTTGGATTGCCAGACCTGGACGGCGTGGTTGTCCTGAAAAAACTGAGGACGATCACCGCTGTTCCGGTGATCGTCCTCTCGGTCAGGGATCATGAGCAGCAAAAAGTCGAAGCCCTGAACCTGGGGGCCAACGACTATGTGACCAAACCCTTCGGAGTCGACGAACTGTTGGCGCGAATGAGTGTGCACCTTCGGCAGGTGGCGCAGAGGGCTGGCAGCAGAGCTGTTGGCGGAGCGGTAACCTATGGTGAGCTGACAATCGATCTGGCCGGGCATCAGGTGGTCAAAGACGGCCACCTGATCCGTCTGACGCCCAAGGAATTCGCTATTCTTGAACGCCTGGTTGCCTCTCCGGGGCAACTGGTCACACAGGCCAGGCTGCTGGAGGAAATCTGGGGGCCGACACACACGGAGCACACGCATTACCTCCGCATCGTTATAGGGCGGCTGAGGCAGAAACTCGGGGACGACCCGACGGAACAGAAGTACATCGAGACCGAACCCGGCATTGGCTACCGCTTCTGCGAACCGGATTTCTGACTCACCCCACCGGGAGCTCTGTCCGGGCGTACCGTACGGTGGTTTTGCGTCGTACTGTCAGGATATATCCCAGCGTCAGCGGCCCCACACGGCCAATAAGCATGGTTGCCATAATTACCAGCTGACCGGCAGCGCCCAGGTGTTCTGTTGTGCCCCGGGACAGACCGACTGTGCCGAAAGCGGACACCACCTCAAAGGCGATGTTGAGAAAATCATCCTTCACCAATATTGAGAGACCCATGACCGCCAGGAATACGATGGCCATGGCCAGGGTTGTTACGGCTAAAGCCTTGAGTAATGATTCGCGGCTGATGGAGCGTCGGAAGAGGGTGATATCCAGGTTGCCCCGGAGAAAGGACCGGGTCGCCGCCAGCAAAATAACGAACGTGGAAATCTTGATTCCGCTGGATGTGGAGTTTGGGGCTCCGCCGATGAACATCAAAAGCAGGAACAGTACACTGGTGCCGGCACTGATCGACGCGATATCAATGGTATTGAAGCCAGCTGTACGGGGCGTGGTGCCCTGGAACCAGGCTGCCAGCAGCTTGCTGAAGAAATCTTCAAAAGCTCCAAGTGTTGCCGGGTTGTCGTATTCCAGGAGGAGGAAAATCAGCGTTGCCAGCAGGTTCAGAATCAGGGTGGATGCCAGGATCAACCGGGCGTACACGGACAAGGCGCTGAAGCGTCGTTTCTCAAACACCTCGATGACGACCAGATATCCCAGCCCGCCAATAATGAAAAGGAATGTTACCGAAAGCGAAATTCCCGGACTGGTGACATAGGCCGAGAGACTGTCGGATGACAGGGCGAACCCTGCATTGTTGAACGCCGAGATGGTGTAGAAAAGCGCATGATAGAGGCCCTGGCCCCACCCCAGTTCGGGGACAAAGAAGATGGCCAGCAAAATCAGCCCTAAACCCTCCATAAGCACTGCGAACAGGGCGATCGACCTGCCGGCGTGCACGGCGGTGCCAAGGGTCACCTGATTGAATGCTTCCTTTGCTGCCAGTTGGTGACTCAGGCTTAGCCTGAATCCCAGGGCCAGCGCAGTCAGCACGGCGAATGTCATCAGCCCGAGGCCACCGAGTTGAATCAGCGTCAGGATGACCACCTGACCAAAAAGCGTGAACTGGCTGCCGGTGTCCACCACAACCAGCCCGGTAACCGTGACGGCTGACGTTGCGGTGAAGAAAGCTTCCATCCAGGAAATTGGCAAGACGGTGGCAAACGGCAACTTCAGGGCACAGGCGCCGATTACAATCAGGGCGAGGAAACCCTCGATCAGTAGTTTCGGGGGGTTCAGCCGATGTCGCCTGCGAGTGTCCCGTCCGGCGCGGATTAGCGAAAGAACACTGGATCTCATAGGTGACGCACAAGGCCCTGAAGGGCACTCAGCTGACCTGAAAGGATCAGCTTGTCACCCTCCTGGATGGTAAAGGACCGGTTGGGCATAACGATTGAGTCCCTGTTACGACGAACCATCAGCGTAGTCACGTCAGATTCCTCGATCAGTGCATCCAGGGACTTGTTGATAAGCTCCTCCGTGGTATGCAGTTCTACCACAAACTCGTTGTCGCCCAGACTGAGATAGTCGTGAACCATCGGGTAGTTCAGTTCCTGCGCCACCCGGATACCCATTTCATATTCCGGCCCAATGATCCGGTCGGCCCCCAGGCGTTCGAGAATCCTGTGGTGCTGATTGGTCAGCGCCTTGGCCCAGACCTTTTCCACGCCCAGCTCCTTGAGTTGCATGGTTGCCAGGATGGTGGCCTCAACATGCCTGCCAATCGCTACCACGCCAACGTCGTACGAACCGGCGTTCAGTTCCCGCAGCGCGGTTTCATCGGTCACATCCGCAATAATCGCATGAGTGATTTCGTCCGCCAGCCGGTCGACCCTCTGCTCGTCCACATCTATGCCAAGAACCTCGTGTCCTAGTCTCGAAAGCTCCCTTGCGATAGTTGCTCCGAATACGCCCAGGCCGATGACCAGAATTTGTTGCTTTTCGATCATGAGAACCGCTTCCTGTCTGCTTGAAACCTGCTGCTGATTATCCGAGTAAGGGGCAGTGTAGCCCGTAAAAATGGCGTAAAAATTTGACGGCCCCTGTCCAAACCGGCATGAAAATGTGGTCTTCTGCATCCTCTGTTGGTCAGTCTTCAGCATCGCCCGGGGCACAATGAAGTACGATCATTTACCCATGCCGGCGCCAGGCGTATTACTGGACTTCGGCGCTGTTTCTGTCTGGCTATTGTTACTCATGGCCACTAATCTATATAACACTCAACCCGTCACTGTACTTATCCCTTACCTGGCTCCCGTTATCTATATTTCCTGGCGCTATGGGGCGCTGTTGGGAATCGCCGTGGCAACGTTCGCCACCTTCGCTGCGGCACCTGGGGGTTATGTTGCCAGTCATGATGCCGGGCAAGTGTTTTGGGCGGTTTTTTATACGTACAGCCAGATAACGTCGGGCGTGGTCGGCACTGCGTTTGCCAGATGGCTGCACCGTCAGAAGCTTAACCGGTGACTCATCAGACATTATGATTCCTGTTGTACAGATTCTGGGATTTCTGTTAATCCTGCTCAGCTTCCTGATGACGTTGCCGGTCAATCTGCTGGCTATGGGCGATACTCCGGACTGGCTGGCTTTCGTGAAGTCCTCCGTCATCGTCTTCGTGGTGGGCCTGGCATGCTTTCTGGTAACCGGCAGACGGTCACATCGGCTTAAACAGCGTCAGATGTTCGTGCTGACGGTTTCCGCATGGGTTGTTATTCCGCTGTTTTCCAGTCTTCCCCTGTTACTCAGTGACCTGAACCTGTCGGTTACCGACGCCTTTTTCGAGAGCATTTCGGGCGTCACGACCACCGGTTCCACGGTGCTCAGCGGGCTCGACGCCATGCCGTCAGACATCCTGTTATGGCGTTCCATCATGCAGTGGATGGGCGGTATCGGCATTATCGGCATGGCGGTGGCCATCCTGCCGTTCCTGCGGATTGGTGGTATGCGCCTGTTCGCCACCGAGTCCTCGGAGTGGACGGAAAAAGCCGTGCCCCGTACCAATCGACTGGCGCGGGGTCTGGTATTCAGTTACCTGGCGCTGACCTTCGGGTGCGTTTTTGTGTACTGGGTTCTGGGGATGGACCTGTTTGCGGCGGTTAACCACGCGCTCACCACGGTGTCTACCGGTGGCTATTCCACCTCCGACAGCTCCATGGGACAGTTCGATCAGTTGTCGATACTGTTTGCGTCCTCGATCTTCATGATGCTGGGGGGCGTGCCCTTCTTCCTGTTCGTCCGGTTGCTCAATGGGCATGCCCAGCCGTTGCTCAGGGACAGGCAGGTCCACTTCTTCCTGAAAGTCCTGTTTGGTGTGGCCCTGATGATCACCATCTACCGGGTCTACAATGAGAATGCCCTGCCCATCGAGACCTTCGTGCATGCCCTGTTCAACGTGACGTCGGTGGTCACAACCACCGGCTACGCCTCCCAGGACTATTCCCTCTGGGGTTCCTTCGCGGTCGTGATCTTTTTCTTCCTGACCTTTGTGGGGGGCTGCTCAGGCTCCACCAGCGGGGGGATGAAGATTTTCCGCTTCCAGCTGTCCATGCTGCTGCTCAGGGAGCAGGTGCTGCGTCTGTTGCACCCCAACGTGGTGGTGGCACGGCATTACAACGGTCGCCTGATCAGTGACGAGATCGTGGCATCCAGTGTTGCTTTCTCGTTCATTTTTCTTGCCACACTAGCCGTGGTGGCAACCATCCTCGCGGCGTTGGGTCTGGATCTGGTTACCAGCCTCACTGGTGCGGCCACGGCGCTGGCCAATGTCGGCCCGGGGTTGGGGACCATCATCGGGCCCGCCGGAAATTTTCAGACGGTACCCGATGCAGCCAAGTGGGTATTGATGGCCGCGATGCTGCTGGGCCGGCTGGAACTGCTTTCCGTGTTCGTGATGTTTTCTCCGCACTTCTGGAAAAAATAGGCTGGCAGGGTAAAGGGGAGGCCTGACCGACACCGGGGGAAGGTGGCGGTCAGGACACTGATCAGATCAGCCCTTCTTGTGGGCTTCCATCAGGTTGGTGATTTCCTGTTGGCCCTGGGCGCCGCCCATGCCGGGCACCTGGTCGCCGGTGCGGTCGGAGATCTCGGCAAAACGGGCTGCGATCTGATCCGCCGCATCCTCGTCATCACCGATGTAGACACCCTTGGTCAGGGTGATATGAGCGGTTTCAAAGGAACCGGCACCGGCGGCCAGGATGGTGCGGGTCGGGGCGTCTTCCGAGCACAGGAATACCACGCCCGGGGAGACGGTTTCCGGCTTCAGCTTCTCCAGTACTTCCGGGGGCATCAGGCCTTCGGTCATCTGGGTGGCGGCGGTGGGTGCCAGGGAGTTCACCCGGATGTTGTACTTCTGTCCTTCCAGGGCCAGCGTCTGCATGAAGCCCACCAGGGCCAGCTTGGCAGCGCCGTAGTTGGACTGGCCGAAGTTGCCGAACAGGCCGGAAGACGACGTGGTCATCACAATGCGGCCGTACTGTTGGTTGCGCATGATCTCCCATACCGCCTTGGTGCAGTTCACTGAGCCAATCAGGTGCACATCCAGAACCTTGGTGAAGTCGTCCAGCTCCATCTTGGCAAAGGTCTTGTCCTTCAGGATACCGGCGTTGTTCACCAGGATATCGACCCGGCCCCATTGCTCCATCACTTTGCTGACCATGGCTTCCACCGCAGCATAGTCCGACACGGAACAGGCGTGGCCGATGGCTTCACCACCGGCGGCGCGGATCTCTTCGGCAACCGCTTCCGCGGGCTCGGCGCCCAGGTCGTTGACAACCACCTTGGCGCCACGGGCGGCCAGGGCGAGGGCGTGACAGCGGCCTAGGCCTCCGCCGGCACCAGTGATGATGGCGACCTGATTGTTAAGTTGGATGGTCATATCTGGTTCTCCTGAATGGTCGTGTTTTTGTGATTTCGACGTTTGCGAAGGTGGTCGAGTATAAAGTATTCGACGCCGATGTGATCTATCCCCAGTAGAGGATAAAACCGGCTTTACCCTCTACAGGGGATAAACAGTGGCATTGTCCCGGCTGCTCACCCCCACAACCCCTCCGCCAATCCCGAAGCCCGTACCACCCGCTGGGCCACGCTTTCCTTGAGCACCGTTTCATCCCCCGCAAACAGGCTGAACCAGTGCCGGGCGCGGGTGATACCGGTATAGACCAGCTCCCGGGTCAGCACTGGGCTGAGGCGGTCTGGCAGCACCAGGCAGGTGTGGGTGAACTCCGAGCCCTGGGATTTGTGGACGGTCATGGCATAGACGGTTTCCAGCTGTTGCAGGCGACTGGGGGAAATCCAGCGGATGGTGTCGGTGCCATCGCTGGCGGGGAAGGCGACCCGCAGGGTGGGTTTCGGCTGGCCACTCTCGTCCCGGTCCCAGGGCAGGCTGAAGGTGATGCCGATGTCGCCGTTCATCAGGCCCAGGTTGTAGTCGTTGCCGGTGACCAGCACCGGGCGGCCTGCGTACCAGCCTTCCGCCCGGGGTATCAGCTTCCGCTCCAGCAACTGATTGGCGATCAGGTCATTCAGGCCTTCCACGCCCCAGGGCCCCTTGCGCAGGGCGCACAACACCTGGAAATCGCTGAAATCGGCCAGTACCTGTCGCGCCAGGGCGTCCCAGTCGGCCAGGGGACTATCGGCATCCAGGGCGTGGTCGCGTAGCCGGGCCAGGTAGTGATGATAGCCCACGGGGGGCGGCAGCGGCTGGCCATTGATCAGCCGGCCCTCGCCATTATTGTGAAAGGCCGTGGGTGTGCCGGCTTCGGCATGGTGGCAGATCTGGTTGCGGGCGTGTTCCCGGTCCGGGCCTGCCGACAGTATCGCCACGTCTTCAAAAGCACCCTGTCGTGCTTTTGCCAGCAGCGCCTCATCCAGGGCGTTGGTATTGACCGCATCCGCCAGTATGCGAATGCCGCTGTCCTGATGGAAGCGGTAGCTCTTGCGCAGCATGGCGACCGCCTGGTCCATGGCACTGCCGTTGTCGTCCCGCAGCGAATCGGGCACCTGCGCCCCGGTAATGGACCTCAGCCAGTCTGCGGTTTCCGCCGTATAGTGGGCCGCCCCGGCCCGTTGGCAGAGCTCCCCCAGCACCGCCCCGGCATCCACCGAGGCCAGCTGGTCCCGGTCCCCCAGCAGGATCAGCTGGGCACTGGCCGGCAGCGCGTCGATCACCGAGGCCATCAGGTCCACATCCACCATGGAGGCTTCGTCGATCACCAGGATGTCCACCAGCAACGGGTGGTCCCGGTTGTGCCGGAACTGGCGGGAGTCCGGTCGGCTGCCAAGCAGCCGGTGCAGGGTGGTGACCCGGGTGGGGATGTCGTCCTGGCTGACGTGCCCGGGTAACTCCGCCAGTGGCAGACGGCTGACCGCGCCACCGATGGACTCATTGAGTCGGGCCGCGGCCTTGCCGGTGGGCGCGGCCAGGCGGATGCGGAACTTTCGGCCCCGGCGTCCCGGCGATGCCCCGGCCACCGCCTGCAAGGCAGCCAGCAGGTTGACCACGGTGGTGGTCTTGCCGGTGCCGGGGCCGCCGGTGATGACCGCAAACCGGTTGCGGGCGGCCAGCGCGCAGGCCAGTTTCTGGAAATCCACCTCATCCCCTGCGGGGAACAGGGTAGCCAGGGCCGAGCTCAGGGTGCGGGCTTCAACGCTTGTGGTATCGGCCATCGGTGACGGTTGTTCCAGCCGGTGCCGGATACCCTCGGCAATGCGTTGCTCATACCGCCAGAACCGGCGCAGGTAAAGTCGGTTGTTATCGAGCACCAGCGGGGTGGCCTGGCCTCCGTTACTGGCGGCGCAGGCGGCCCCAAGCACCCCTTGGCACTGGTCCTGGCTGACCCGCTCGAGCAACTGGTCGGGTCGGGGCAGGGCCGGCGGCTGATTCGGGGGTGTCGGGGCGGTTGCCTCTTCCGGTGGTAGCGACAGGGTCTCGCCGGCATTGCCCAGCAGCGCCTCCAGGTCAATGCAGACATGCCCCCGGCCCACCTGGTGGGATACCAGAGCCGCCAGCAGGATCAGCAGGGGCTCGGGGTGCTCCCCCTGTTCTTCGCTCAAGGTTCGTATCAGGCAGGCGAACTCCCGGTCCAGGGGGCGGATCCAGTCCTGCTCCTGCCAGCTGGCCAGCAGCTTTTCCATACTGTCCGGATCGGCAAAGGGTCTGGTGGTATCCGCCGTTGGCCCATGGCCGGTAGTGTCGGACGGAGGGGTCGCAGCGGCGGCGTTCGTTGAGTCTCCCAGGTCCAGGGAAATCTGATGGTCGTGGGTGGGTGTGCGGCGGCTCATGCAGCTTTCCCCCGGTCAGTGTCGCCATCGAACAGGGCATCCAGGGATTCAATCAGAACCTTCGGTGGCTTGTCGGCAAAGACCCCCGACGACGGGCTTTCGATGCCCCGCAGGAACAGGTAGACAGCACCGCCAATGTGGGTGTCGTAGTCGTAGTGTGGCAGTCTGGCCTTCAGCAATCGGTGCAGGGCCAGCAGGTAGAGCACGTACTGCAGGTCGTAGCGTTTCTCCAGGATGGCCTCCCCCATGGCCTGGCGGGTGTAGGCGCTGTCGTCGTCGCCCAGGGTATTGGACTTGTAGTCCAGCACGTAATAGCGGCCGTTATGCTCGAACACCAGGTCGATGAACCCCTTCAGCATGCCATTGAAGTTCTGCTCGTCCACCTGGGGCCGGTCGGCGCCGTTCAGGGTGTGCCGGCTCACCAGGGCGTCCAGCCGGCGGGTACTGACATGGCAGCTCTCGAACCAGAACTCCAGTTCCGGACGCAGGGTGGTGAGCGAGGCCAGGCTGGCTTTCTCGACGCCATCCCGGTCCAGGGGCAATGGCTGGCGGACGATGGTCAGTAACCATTGTTCCAGTGGTTCCAGCCATTCGCCCCAGCCCCGCGTGCGGCAACGGCGGGCAAGCTGGTCCCGCAGCAGCGCCGGATCCCTGGCAACCTCTGCCATGCCCTGGGCGGTACACCATTCCAGCAGTTCGTGCAGGAAGGTACCGGGGCCGGCGCCCTTGGGGAAGTGGTGCTGGTTGCGGGCGGCCGGGGCTGTGGTGCCCGGTTCGGCTGGCTGGCGGCTTTCCTCCACCAGGTTCTGGGCCTCGGCGTCCTCCACCTCATCCACGAAGGGAATGCCGGTGCCGGTCAGGCCGGCGTATTCGATGGAAGAGTAGCTGGCAATCCACCAGTTCTCCCGGGCCTCACGGGTGGAGACCAGGGCGGGGCCCAGGGTTTCCGGGGCGTCTTCCGTGTACCGGGTTTCCTCCGGCTGCGGCAGGGGCTCAACGGTAATGGCCGCTTCGCCGTCAGCGAGGGCCCGCAGACAGCGGTCCAGTTCCCCGCTGGCTTCACCCTGCCCATCCAGCAGGTAACCCAGCCCACTGAGGTGCCAGTCGGGCAGGGCGGCCGCCCCGACCCAGGTGGCGTGACGGGCCCGGGTAAGGGCGACGTAGAGCTTGCGGATGTCCTCGCCGAGACGTTCACGGTCGGCCCGGGCCACGTCGTCCGGTGTTGGATCAAATACTGTGACGAGCTGGCCGCTGTCGTTGTGGTAGCGAACGAAGGCCTGCTTCTGGTCCTGGGCACGGAAGGCGGTGCCGAAGGGCAGGAACACCAGCGGGAATTCCAGGCCCTTGGATTTGTGCACGGTGATGACCTTCACCAGCCCGGCATCGCTTTCCAGCCGCAGGGTGCGGTGTTCGTCCTCGGTATCGGCGGCCCTCAGTATCTGGGTGTAGTGATGAACCAGGGCGTGTTCGCCATCCAGTTGCAGGCTGTCCTGTTGCAGCAGTTCGGCGATGTGGAGGATGTCGGTGAGTCGTCGCTCACCGTCCGGACGTTGCAGCAACCGGCCTGGCACCTCGAAATCCATCAGGAACCGTCGCAGGGTTGGCAGTACGCCCTGATTATGCCATTGCTGCTGGTAGCCCATGAAGCGCTCGATTTCCCGCTCCAGGGCGATTTCATCGGTGAGCAGCTGATCCAGGTCGTGCCAGGGCAGCCCCAGGGTGGGTGTCGCCAGCGCAGCCCGGGCCAGGGACAGTTGCCGGGGCTCGGCGAAGGCCCTCAGCCAGCAGAGGATTTCCTGGGCTTCCGGCGAGGTGAGCACCGAATCCCGGTCCGACAGGTAGACACTGCGGACACGGCGCTGGCGCAGGGCATCGCGGACGGCGGCCGCCTCGTTGCGGTTATTCACCAGGATGGCGATATCGCCGGGCCGCGCAGGATCCACATCGTCCGGATTGTCGTGGGCGGCAAAGCCGGCCTGGCCGGACTGGCCCAGGGTGAGCAGCCGGGCCACTTCGCTGGCGCAGGTTTCCGCCATCTGGTCCGTGGCCCTGCCCTTGGCAAGAGCCGCAGGTTCACCTTTGGCATTTTCCTCGTCGCTTTGCAGTGTCCAGAAGCGGAGGCTGGGCTGGACCTCCCCGTCGACCGACCAGGTCCGTTTGGTGCCGTTGGCGTTCACCGGCTGGAAGGGCAGCGGTGTGTTGCCCCCTTTGCCAAACAGGAAGGCGCCGCTGCGGGCGTGCTGGTCGCCGTGTTCAAAGACCCGGTTGACCGCATCCACCATCGCCTGGGATGAACGGAAGTTGCGGCCCAGGGTGAAGGTGCGGTCCTTTACTCCCTGGCGGGCTTCCAGGTAGGTATAGATGTCCGCGCCACGGAAGCCATAGATGGCCTGCTTGGGGTCGCCGATCATCAGCAGGCAGGTGGCCGGATCCGCATCCGCCACCCGGTAGATCCGGTCGAAGATGCGGTATTGCACCGGGTCCGTGTCCTGGAATTCGTCAATGAGTGCCGCCGGGAACTGACGGCGAATGGTGGCAGCCAGTTGTGGTCCCCGAGGCCCCTGCAGGGCGTCGTCGAGCCGGGTCAGCAGGTCGTCGAAGCCCATCTCCGAGCGTTTCTGTTTTTCCGATTCCAGACGCTGGCTGATCCAGTGGCTGGCATGGCGCAGGATATCCGCCCGGGCACTGGGCTGGTTCGCGCTGAAGTCCATCAGATCGGCAATGGCGTTGAAGGCGGGGTGTTCGGGCAGGGGGCCGTCGCCTTTCACTTTTTCCGCCAGGCCCTCGGGAGTCTGGTTTTGCAGGCCGGCCTTGTCCAGCCCCTCCGGCAGCAGGTCGTCGGACTCTTCCCAGGCCAGCAGGTTGTCCCAGGCGGTGACCATGGACTTGCGGCTGCTGCCATGGAGGCGTTTGCCCAGGCCTGTCAGAAGATCAATGACGTCGTCCTTCCACTGCGCCCAGGGCAGGGCCCTGAGTTCATCCGAGC
This sequence comes from Marinobacter lacisalsi, assembly GCF_042651045.1. Taxonomy (NCBI): domain Bacteria; kingdom Pseudomonadati; phylum Pseudomonadota; class Gammaproteobacteria; order Pseudomonadales; family Marinobacteraceae; genus Marinobacter; species Marinobacter lacisalsi. The sequence goes on along the minus strand of NZ_JBHSDI010000015.1, from coordinate 53,789 downwards.
GGTCTCGGCGCTGCTGGACGGCCTGCTCGATGGCGCCCTGGACGTCGGTTGGTGGCATTGCCCCCCTGCCGGCATCCGGCAGCAGGTTGCGGACGGACTTGCGCAGGTGCGCGGGGGTCTTCCAGTGGCCGAGTACCTCCTCCATAAGGGCCGGTGAAAGGGGGTAGGCAAAGGTGCGCCAGTAGTCCCGTACCACCTCGTCCAGCAGTTCGGTCTGGTCGGTTTCCAGGGTCAGGCGGAACAGGCTGCCGCTGTCGAAGGCGTGCTCGCTGAGCATGCGGTGGCACCAGCTGTGGATAGTGGATACCGACGCCTCGTCCATCCATTCCGCCGCCAGCAGCAGGCGCTTGCGGCAGGCCGGCCAGGTGGCCGGGTCCGGGTAGCTTTCGTCCCGTAGCTGGTAAATCAGGGCGGTTTCCGGGGGCGGGTTGGCGTCGTCGGCCGCGTCCGAAAATACCTCCGCCGCCTGGGTCAGGCGGGCACGGATTCGATCCCGCAGTTCCTTGGTGGCCGCTTCAGTGAAGGTCACTACCAGCAGGTTGGGCGGGTCGATGCCCTGGCCCAGGGGGCTGTCCATCGCCTGGCCGTGCCCCAGCACCAACCGCACATAGAGAATGGCAATGGTGAAGGTCTTGCCGGTTCCGGCGCTGGCCTCGATCAGGGTGCTGCCGTTGAGGGGCAGTGTCAGCGGGTTCAGGGTGGTGCTTTGCTGGTTCATGAGGCTCCCTCGACCTGCTCACTGGCGGACTTGCCCTGTTCAGCTTCCCACAGGGGCACGTAAAGCTGGTGAAGCCAGCCTTCGAAGGCTTCGTTGACCAGTTCTTCCGGCGTTTCAAAGGCGCTGCGCAGGTAGCCGTTGTCACGCTGAAGGGCGGTGTCGTAGACCTGCCGGGCATCGTCGATGGCCTTGCCCTGGTCACCCCGAAACTTCTTGCTCTGGTAGAAGCTGTAGATCCACGCGAAAGCGGCATCGCAGTGCAGCGGCAGGGCGCGGGTGGTGGCCTGCATCCAGCCGGTGAGTATAGCGTCCAGGTGCTTGCGGGCGTGCTCCGCCGGCAGGGGCGCGAAGGTGATATTCCGCTTCTCCTCCTTGCCAAGGAGCAGCGTGGTGAACGGGGTGTCCGTCAACTGGCCCGCCAGATGGATGACCCAGTCGGTCATCAGATTGGCATACCGCACCTTGCGGGTGCTACCAGAGCCGGACAGCAGGCTGGAGCGGGAGACCACTACCCGGCAGAAGCCCCCCTCCGGGCCAGTGCGCAATCCGTCGATCAGGTCCAGCAGTTCCATCGTGCCGAGGTCGCCGGTGACGCAGTGCTGGAAGGTGATGGGCTCGGCCACCGCTTCCGGCCATTCGGCCAGCGCTTTCCGGTAGCGCCCATGCAGGTCCGGCAGCCGTTCCGCCAGCTCCGAGCGCAGGCGATGCTCTGTCAGGCCCATGCCCAGGTCGCCCCGTCGGGCCATCCGGTCGAGGACCGTCTGGATCTGCTCCTGCAGTTCGTCATCGTCACCGGCCTTGAGCACGGCCTCGCCGATAAGCTCATTGTCCAGGCGCCAGCGGTCCAGGCCGTTGAGGTCGAAATTCTCATTGTCGGTGTCGTCTTCTTCCACGCCTTCGAAACGCACCTGCAAACGCCGCTGGAAGAAGGTCTCGACGGGATACTTGAGAAAATTCGCCAGGTCCCTGAAGGTGATCGCTTCCTCCAGGGGCTGCCAGGGCAACGCCAGCCTGTCCTGTACGTCGGGTCCGGTGCCGTGGGCACTGCGCCATTCCTGTTCGTAGGTAAACAGGTTGCGATCCCGGAGGATATCGGTGACCGGGCGTGGCGGGCTGTCCGGTTCCGGAAGCAGGCCGTTGGCCAGGGGGAAATAGGCACGGCTGAAGGGTTGCAGGGGGTGCCGGGTTGTCAGGGCGGTGGTGACGTTAACGTCCGGATTGTCGGCCACCAGCCACAGGCTGTCCAGATGATCCTGCAACTGGCTGACCAGCACCGAGGGCGGTCGTTCCGAGTCGTCCCTGATGCTACGGCCCACCCAGCTGATGTAGAGCTGCTCCCTTGCTGAAAGCAGGGCCTCCAGGAACAGGTAGCGGTCATCCTCACGCCGGGAGCGGTCGCCGGGGCGATAGTCGTTGGCCATCAGGTCGAAGTCCACCGGGGGGCGCGAACGTGGGTAGTCACCGTCGTTCATGCCCAGCAGGCACACCTTGCGGAAGGGAATCGCCCGCATGGGCATCAGGGTCGCGAAGTTGACCTTGCCGGCCAGGAAGCGCTGGTTCAGGCCACCCTCGTCCAGTCCATCCAGCAGCACGTCCCTGACGATGTTCAGGGGCAGCGGCGTGTCCTCCAGGCCGGCCGCCTGGGCATCGTCCAGCCACTGTTCGAGGTGGCGGCGGAAGCGGTTGAGCAACAGCAGGTCCTGGCCCTCCAGATCCCGGAAGAACTGTTCCAGCATGTCGGAGAACAGGGCTTCCCACCCCTGGGGCGTGCGTGGCGTCTGCAGGGCATTCCACAGGGACTCGAGCCGGGAGGCGAAATCCGACAGCCGACCCGCCAGGCTGGCCTGCAGGCCGCCGATCTCCGCATAGGGTTCGACCCCGGCCCAGGGCTCGTCATCCCCCATGCCGTACCCCAGCAGCATGGCGCGGAGGCCGGACTGCCAGGTATTGCGTGCCAGGTCGCCCGGCAGCTCGAGGGTCTCCCGCTGGCGACGGTGCAGGCCCCAGCGGATATTGGCGCCTTCCACCCAGCGCCGTGCCAGGGGAATCTCGTCCTCGCTGATATCCAGGCGCTGGCGGATGCCCGGCACCTCCAGCAGGCTGATGATTTCGCTGACCGCAAAGCGACTGCGGGGCAGGCCCATCAGGGTTTCCAGTGCGATCAGCACCGGCTCGTGGTGGCGCTGGCCCTGGTCGGAAATGGTGAACGGGATCGTTCTTGTGCCGCCAGGCTCGTGGCGACCAAAGACGGCCTGTATATGGGGCGCATACACGTTGATATCCGGCACCATCACGATCACGTCCCGGGGCCGCAGGGTGGCGTCGGCGTTGAAGGCCGCCAGCAGCTGGTCGTGGAGGATTTCCACCTCCCGCTGGGGGTTGTGGGCGTCGTGGAAGGCCACCGAGTGATCCCCGGCCAGGTCCAGCGTTCGTTGCTGGTCGCGGATTTCCTGTAACGGTGTCAGGTTATAGATATCGTTCTGCAGCTGGTGCAGCAGCCGTGGCTGAGCCTGATCACCATGCTCGGAGAATATGTCGATCTTGTGGTCTGGAGTCTGGAGCTGGTGCTGATATTCCTCGGGATTATCGAATTCGTCCAGTAGCCGGATATAGTCCCGCCCCTGCTTGCCCCAGGCCGCCAGCAGCGGGTTGGCGTGCTGGTGCAGCTGCTCGGGATCGGCGATCTTCGCCAGGGCGGGGTGTTCCCTGCCACGTCGGCGTTCGGCGTTAAGCAGATCCCGGTCGCTGATGATATCCGCCCAGTAGAACTGGCAGGGATTATGGACGCAGAGCACCACCTGGCTGAAGCGGCTCAGCACATGCAGCGCTTCCAGGGCCTGCCGGGGCAGGGAGGAGACACCAAATACCACGATCCGTTGTGGCAGCCGCTGCGGGTTGGCGGGCCGGGCGATGCGCTGGCCCTCTTCCACAAAGCGGGTATGAATGCGGGAACGGCTGGTGTGGGACAGCTCCCCCACGTCTGCCACCAGCGCCTGCCAGAGCCTGGGCTGCCAGCGGGTTTCCACGTCCAGGGGCTTCTCTTCCTGGCGGGCGGTAATGAGCACCTCGTTGCCCCGCTCCCAGGCGCTTAGCCAGTCAGCGCGGAACACCTGGTACTGGTCGAACAGGTCGGCCACCTTCTCTGCCAGCTGGAAAGCCCGCAGGTCCGGGTCGGTGCCTTCCAGGAACCGCGCCAGGGGGGCGAATACCTCGTCCGTCGGTACCAGCTCCGGTAGTAGCCGATAGAGCCGCCACACCAGCCGGCGCTTGTCGAAGGGTGACTGCTCAGGCACCTCGCCGTCCGGCAGTACGGCCCGGTAGGCCTGCCAGATAAAGCGGGCGGGAAACAGGAAATCCATACCGGCGGCTATGCCCAGGCCACCGTCAATGCCATCGTCGGAACGCTTCTCCGCCAGCGCCAGCTTCAGCCACTGCGCGATGCCGTTGCTCTGCACCAGGAAGGCCTCGCTTTCCAGGGGCGGTACGGGCGTCTGGCGACACAGGTACACCACCGCCCGGCGCAGGTCTTCCAGGTGGTTGGCATGAATGGCATGGAAGCCAGGTTGTAGATTGGCGGCGGTCATCTTGCTCCCGGGGCGGGTACATCGTCTGGTCCTGACTGCACAGGTTACCGCAACTGACGGCGGAATACCGATACCTGACATTATGGGATCGCAACTGCCGTCCGGCAGGCTATAATTGATCAATAAATGGTCAGCCTGGTCCATCCATCCTTGACGAATCGCCGTAGATCATCAGTAGCGGCGTTCACTGCGGAGGGCTCCACCATGACGAAAGCACGACGCCCGTTGCTCGGGTTCAGCTTTGCGTTAATAGTGGCCGGGCTGTCTGCGGTGTCCATGTCGCTCCGTGCCGATGAGACCGACGCGGCCATTCGCGATGTCATCCTCACCCAGATCGAGGCCTTCGCCAACGACGACGAACTGGGTGCCTGGATCCACGCCTCCCGGGGTATCCAGGAGCGCCTCCGCTCGCCCGAGATGCTGCTACATGTGGTTCGTCGCGGCTATCCGGCGGTGCACCGGCCTGCCTCCATCCGTTTTGGCGAGCGCATTCCCCATGACCGTTTCGAGATCCAGGTGGTCCGCCTGAAGGGCCCGGAGGGCAAGCTCTGGAACGCCTACTACCGAATGGTTGAACGGGACAGCGAGTGGAAGGTGGGCGGCGTCAGCCTGCGGCGGGCGGAAGTGGGTATCTGAGTCCGAATCAGATCATCCAGCTGCCTATACCATTAAGTGTGACTGTCCCGGCGGTCACCAACCTCCCTCATAACTTTCTCTATCGACTTAAGCTTCGTTTAAGCCTGCGCGCGCATGATGTGTCCCGATTCCTGATTTCCAGGATGTCTCTTCTGAAAAAGGATCCGGACTATGAACAAGCGCGCTTCCCTGGTCATTCTGGCTTCACTTCTGGCCTCCACCGAGGCCTTTGCGGAGGATCTGTGCTCCGTTCCAGCCTCCGAGTGGCAGGACCAGGCCAAGGTTGAGGCGATGCTGAAAGAACGCGGCTGGGATGTCAAACGACTGAAAACAGAAGACGGGTGCTACGAGGCATACGCGCTTGATGCGGATGGCCAGCGCATCGAGGCCTATATCGATCCCCGCTCCCTTGATGTAGTCAAGGTCAAACGCGATGACTGACCATTCCTCCGGCACCGTTAAAGTCTGGGATCCACTGGTTCGGCTGTTTCACTGGGGGCTGGTCGCGAGTTTTACCGTGACCTGGCTAACCGGCGACGAGTGGGACGACGTTCATGAAATCGCCGGTTATGTCATTGCTGGTCTCATCGTTTTCAGGCTGGTGTGGGGTGGTGTGGGCACCCGCTATGCACGCTTCTCGGAGTTTGTTCGCGGGCCGCAGGTAGTAATCCGGTATATGAAGGACGCAGTAAGGGGGCGTGAACGACGGTATCTTGGCCATAACCCGGCCGGGGCCGCGATGATCGTGGTATTGCTGCTGACCCTGGCCGGCGCCTGTATCACCGGGTGGCTTTATACCACCGACTGGTTCTGGGGTGCGGAGTTGGTGGAAGAAACCCATGAGTGGCTTGCCAATGCTCTGCTTTTGCTCGTGGCACTGCACGTCGGAGGGGTGGTCCTGGAAAGCTGGCATCATCGGGAAAATCTGACCCGGAGTATGGTTACCGGTCTGAAAAGGAGCGAAGCCGGCCATGACCGGACCTGAATCGGCAGGTAGCTGCCAGCCCCGGATAGCCAACGCGGCGATGCAACCGGACCGCAGGCAGTGGCGCTCGCTGGCAGCGCGTCCGTTGCGGTTTCTGCTGTCGGGCGGTATCGCCACACTGGTTCACTGGGGTGTGATGGCACTGCTGGTACTGTCCGGGTTCGGCGCCTTGCTGGCAACAGCTATAGGTGCCAGCACAGGGGCGATAACCAACTACGGCTTGCAATACAAAGTGACATTCCAGTCAACCCGGGCACATCGTATCGCCCTGCCACGTTATCTGATCACCGCCCTTGTGGCCCTGGTGGGTAACCAACTGGTCTTTGCCGGTCTCCATTACGGGCTGGCTGTTCCCGTAACCCCTGCCCAGGCGGTGACCACGGCAACCATAGCATTCCTGAATTATCGTTTGTGCGAGAGGCTCGTTTTCCATGATCAGTCGTGTTGATCACATCAATAAAATGCGCGGAAACCTGCTCAGCATCGTTATTCCTGTATTCAATGAGCGGGAAGTGCTCCCGGAGTGCCTGGCTCGTCTGCAACAGGTGATACGACAACTGGGTATGGCGGTCGAAATTGTTTTTGTTGACGATGGCAGCTGTGATGGCACTGGTGAGTATCTCATCGACGCAGCCAGTCATCATCAACCGGTACGGTTGGTGCGTCTGAGCCGGAATTTCGGTAAGGAGGCCGCACTCTCTGCAGGTCTCAGTTATGCCCGGGGCGATGCCGTGGTGGTAATGGACGCGGATCTGCAGGATCCGCCCGAATTGATACCGGATATGGTGTCAAAGTGGCAACAGGGCGCGGATGTCGTTCTGATGCAGCGCCGGACCCGACAGGGCGAAGGGTGGTTAAAACGCAGCACGGCGTATGGATTTTACTGGCTGCTGCAGAAACTCAGCCGTTCACCCATTCCGGTCAATACCGGTGATTTTCGGTTGATGAGCCGCCGGGTGGTGGACGCGCTGATGGAACTGCCGGAACGCAACCGCTTTATGAAGGGCCTGTTCGCCTGGGTGGGAATGCCCTCTGTGGTCATCGAATACGACCGCCCGGAAAGGGCTGCCGGCGACACCAAATGGAATTATCCGGGGCTGGTGCGCCTGGCGTGGGAGGGGATAACCTCGTTTTCCACGGCACCGCTGCGCCTGGCCACCATAGTGGGGCTGGCAGCGGCGACAATCGGGGGGGCGTACGGCCTCTGGATCGTGGCCAAGACCCTGGTGCTGGGTACGAGTACCCCTGGCTTTCCGTCATTGATTGCGGTGGTGACCTTCCTCGGGGGTTGTCAGCTACTGGGCATCGGCATTGTCGGCGAGTACGTTGGTAAAACCTACCTGGAGAGCAAGCAACGCCCGCTGTACCTGGTGCGGGATGTGATTGGTGACCCTGGGGTTGCGGCGGGTGAGTTGGTTCGTGCCATGCCCGGAGGAAATGCTCGTGTATGAGCGTTACCGGGTTTGGTACTGGCTGATCGCGGCCATTTTGCTGGGCCGCGTGCTGACCATGGCCGCGTTTCCCCTGGTCGAGACAACCGAGCCGCGATATGCCGAAATTGCACGGCTGATGCTAGCCAGCGGTGACTGGATTACGCCCTGGTTCGAACCGGGCACGCCTTTCTGGGGCAAGCCGCCGCTCTCTTTCTGGGCCCAGGCGCTGTCCATGAGCTGGTTCGGTGTTCACGAGCTGGCAGCCCGCCTGCCTTCCTGGTTTGCCATGGTGCTGACGGTGGGCCTTATGGCTCGATTCGCCACCCTGACCTGGGGCAGGGCCGAGGGCGTTCTGAGTGCGCTTGCACTGGTGAGTATGGGGCTGGGATTTGTCAGCGCCGGTGCGGTAATGACAGATCCGTTTCTGCTGCTGGGGGCAACATTGAGTCTGTTGTCCTTCGCGGAAGTCATGCTCGGGGGCACCAGCCGGAGCGCCCGTTGGTTTGTTTTCCTCGGCCTGGTAATCGGGCTGCTCGCCAAGGGGCCCCTTGTACTGGTGCTGGTCGGGATGCCCATCGTTGTGTGGACACTCTCTGAGCGCAATTGGCATGGGCTGTGGCGGAGTTTTCCCTGGTTTTGGGGCATCATGCTGACGCTCGTCCTGACGGTGCCCTGGTACGTCGCAGCCGAACTGAAAACGCCCGGGTTTATTGATTACTTCATTGTCGGAGAGCACTTCCGTCGATTCCTGGATCCCGGCTGGCAGGGGGATCTGTACGGAAGCGCCCACCAACAGCCCCACGGCATGATCTGGGTGTTCTGGCTGTGGGCAACCTTTCCATGGGGAGTGTTGATGCTGGTTTCACTGGCATGGCCTGAAACCCGGCGCCGTGCCTGGTCGATGTTCAGGTCAGATACGGTCGTGCGTTTTCTATGCTGGGCCGCCCTGGCGCCCCTGGTATTCTTCACGTTGAGTGGCAATACGCTGTGGACCTATGTATTGCCGGCATTACCATTCTTTGCGCTGTTGTTTGCGCGCATGGTCTTCGTCGGGATGAATGGCGTTGGCGCCAAGACGAGGCGTAATTTGACGATTGTCGCCGTGATCGTGCCCTTACTGATCACGGCAGGCGGCTTGTATGTCGCCATTGATGAGGGCTCACTGAATACGGAGAAGCCGCTCGTAGCCCAGTACCAATCCTCCCGGGGATCTGCCCGAGTTCCGCTTTTCTATCTGGATGAAGTCCCTTTCTCAGCCAGGTTCTACCTGAGGGGAGCAGTGGCGGTTACTGATCCTGATCGACTGGCCAGGCAGGGCGAACGCTATTTTGTGGCTGCGAGGAAACGACGGATACCAGACATAACAGGCGCCGTTGATGGCAGGGTGGAAGTGCGCTACCAGGGCAAACGTCACACGCTGCTGGAGGTCCATCCCGGCCCGGTTGAGTAGCCTTTTCCCCTGATCGCGGCGCTGCTGAACAACAGGAAAACCAGTAACGGTTGGGGCTGCGGTCGCTTTTTATCTAGGATGGAGTCCTCTTGCCAACCGTCCTAGACTGACGGGTCTGAAATTGGCAACAGGCTTTTGTCGCCCCATGACCGCTTCGAGATCCGGGTGGTATGCCTGAGGGGCCCAGAGGGCAAGCTCTGGAACGCCGACTACCGAATGGTTGAGCGGGACCGCGAGTGGAAGGTGGGCGGTGTCAGCCTGCGGCGGGCGGAGGTGGGGATCTGAAGGCGCGACCGGCATCCACATGTCTTGAGCTGCAGCGGTACTCGTCGTAGAGTTGCTCCTTCTGTTATGCCGTCCGCCACAGGTTGCCTCCGTCAGTGATGAGTTCTTCCGACAGACAGGATCCGCGACCGCAGGCCGCCGACCTTGCCGATCCCCTGTATTACCTGCAAAACATGGAAACCGTGGTGAACTGGGTCCGCCAGAACCACAGCGACCTGCTGACGCCTGAGGAAAACCACCGGCTGGCCGGATTCGTCGAGCTTTCTGTCTCTGCCCGCGCCCTGCTTACCCGCATGGTGATGCGCACCGGGGAGCTTTTCCGGGTAGACAAGCTGAACTACCCGGAGTTACCGGATAAGGAATCCGTGGCCCTGGCGGAGTTGACGGCCAGCGACTGGGTGGTTGCGGCCGACCATCTCAGGATCGACGACCTCTTCCGGCTGTTCACCCTGGCGGAGCTGCGTCCGGCGTTTGCCTGCATACTGTCGGACCTCGGCCATCCGCGGTCACTCCCCAAGGCCCGGATGAAAGCGCTGCTGTCGGACCATCTGGGCGACACCGTCCGCCTCGCGGACTGGCTGCCGGCTCATGGTGACACAGTGGTCTCCCTGGCCCACATGCCCCTGTTTGACCGTATCCGCCTGATGTTCTTCGGCAACCTGCGCCAGAGCTGGCCGGACTTTGTGCTGGTGGAGCTGGGCTATCAGCAGTATGAGGAAGTGACCTTTACCCCCGAGTCCCGGGCCTTCCAGCACCGGCATGAGGTGGATTGCTACCTGGAGATGCACCAGTGCCGGGAGCAGCTGGATGAGGGCGTGCCCGTTGCCGATCTGTGGCCACAGGTGCCCGGGCCGACGGATAACACCTGGCTGGCCAGTCGCCGTGACCGGTTGCTGCTGGAGCTGGGTCGCCAGGCGGAACGCCAGGGGGAGCGGGAGCTGGCGCTGGCCGCGCTGGCAGAAAGTACCCACCGGGAGGCACGCCTCAAACAGCTGCGCCTGCTGGAGCGGATGAAACGGTTCGACGAGGCCTGGGCCATCGCCCGGGACTGGCATGCCACCGAACTCAGTGATGCCGAACATCAGGGGCTGGCCCGCATCCTCAAGCGCGTTGCGGGCAAGGTTGGGGAGCCTGCACCGGAGCTGCCGGCCGACCCGGCTCCGGAGGAGTTCCTGGTGACATTGCCCCAGTCCGGGGTGCCCGTGGAGGTCGCCGTTCAGCAACACTTCTGGCAGGACGATCAGCCGGTCTTTTATGTGGAGAACACCCTGATCAACGGCCTGTTTGGATTGCTGTGCTGGGATGTGATCTTCGCACCGGTGCCGGGGGCCTTCTTCCACCCTTTCCATGTGGGTCCGGCCGACCTGACCCGGGAAGATTTTGTGCCCCGTCGTCGGGAGTTGCTGGAACAGTGCTTTTTGCACCTGGAGAATGGCGATTACAGCGAAGTGATTCTGGCGAATTATCGGCGCAAGCGGGGGCTGGCGAATCCTTTCGTCAACTGGCTGGTGGTGGACGAAAATCTGCTGGAACTGGCGTTGGTCTGCATCCCTCCGGACCATTTGGAGGTCTTGTTCCGCCGTCTGCTCCATAATCTGAAGGAGCATCGCAGCGGCTTCCCGGACCTGATCCGCTTCCTGCCTGACGATCCGGACCCGACCCGCCGCTACGAGATGATCGAGGTGAAAGGCCCCGGTGACCGCCTGCAGGACCACCAGAGACGCTGGCTGGCATTCTTCCAGCGCCAGGGCATCGCGGCACGGGTCTGCTATGTGCGTTGGCAGGAAGACGTTACGTGAAGGTAGCGGTACGCACCCTGTGCGAGTTTGCGGCCCGTCGCGGTGACCTGGACTTTCGCTATACCCCGGCCCCCACCTCGGAGGAGGGCATTGCGGGCCATCAGTCGGTGCAGTCTCGTCGGGGGTTCGGTTACCAGAGTGAGTACCTGCTTACCGGTGAGTGCCAGGGGCTGCAGCTCTCCGGTCGAGCCGATCTGTACAACCCCCACAAGGGATTGCTGGAGGAGATCAAGACCCATCGCGGCGATCTGTCCCGCATCCGGGAACATCAGCGGGCGATGCACCGGGCCCAGTTGCGGGCCTATGGTGCGCTGGTGTGCCGGCAGGAAAGCCGTCGCAAGATCACCCTGTCACTGATCTACTACGATACCGGCCGTGACAGGGAAACTCCGGTAACCGAGACCGCCACGGCGGAAGAACTTTGGCAGGAACTGGAAGCCCTGTGTCTGGCCTGCCGGGCATGGGCGGAACAGGAGGAGCAGCATCGGGAAGACCGGGACCAGCACCTGGGGCAGCTGCGTTTTCCGTTTGCCGACTTCCGCACCGGCCAGCGGCAACTGGCGGGAACCGTCTACCGCAATGCGGTGCAGTCCCGCACCTTGCTGCTGGAAGCCCCCACGGGCCTGGGCAAGACCCTGGGCACCCTGTTCCCGGCGCTGATGGCCCTGCCCGCTGGCCGGCAGGACCGGTTGTTTTACCTGACCTGCCGCAACACCACCCGGCAGATGGCCATTGATGCCGTTAATGTCCTGCGGCAGGCCCAGCCGGAACCGAATCACTGGACCTTGCGCACCCTGGAACTGGTGTCCAAGGACGACGCCTGCGAACACCCGGACAAGGCCTGCCACGGTGATTCCTGCCCCCTGGCCAAAGGTTTCTTCGACCGGCTGCCGGATGCCCGCGCCGAGGCGGCACAGGTGCGCGAGCCCCTGACCCGTGAACGGCTGGCCTCGATTGCTGCCGGTCATGATATCTGTCCTTACTTCCTGGCCCAGGAAATGGCCCGCTGGTGCGATGTGGTGATTGCCGACGTTAATCGTCTGTTTGACCAGAGCGCCTTGCTTCACGCCCTGGTCAACCAGAACCAGTGGAAGGCCAGCGTACTGGTGGACGAGGCCCATAACCTGGTAGACCGGGCCAGGGGCATGTATTCGGTGCGGCTGGATCAGCAACGCCTGTTGCGGACCAAAAAGACCGCGCCCAAGCCCCTGAAATCCCCCCTGAACCGGGCAGCCCGTGCCTGGCAGGACGTGGTCCGGGACCAGGAGGCTGCGGGCAACAAGCCGGTATTTCTGGAGTCACTGCCCAGTCGCCTGCCGGCGGCCCTGCAGGGGCTGGTGTCCGCGCTGACCGACTACCTGGCGGACAACCCGCCGGATCTGGCCCTGCAGGAACTGCTGTTCGAAAGCGTGGCCTTCCTGAAGCTGGCGGACCAGTTCGGCGACCATTCCCTGTGCGAGTTCCATCGACCCGGGCGGGGCAGGGCGGCTGTCACCATCCAGAACCTGATCCCGGCGGACTTCCTGCGGGACCGTTTTAAGGCGGCCAGCTCGGTGCTGCTGTTCTCCGCCACCCTGAACCCCGGGGTCTACCACCGGGACCTGCTGGGCCTGCCGGACGGAACCCGTTTTACCTCCCTGCCCAGCCCGTTCAGTGCCGGGCAGCTGCAGGTGCAGTTCACGCCGCAGATCAGCACCCGCAAACCGGACCGGGAGGCATCGCTGACGGCCATTGCCGACCTGATCGCTACCCAGTTCCGGACACGTCCCGGCCATTACCTGGCGTTCTTCAGCAGTTTCCAGTACATGCGTGAGGTGGCGGACACCCTGGCTAAACGAGCCCCGGACCTGCCCCAACGGTCCCAGCAACCGGGCATGAGTCATGAGCAACGGATGGCGTTCCTGGCTGGCTTCCGTCAGCCACAACCGGCGGTGGCCTTTGCCGTCCTGGGCGGAGTGTTCAGTGAAGGCATCGACCTGCCCGGTGACCAGCTGGTCGGTGCTTTCGTGGCCACTCTCGGCCTACCCCCTTTCGATCCGTGGCATGAAGTACTCAAGTCGAGGCTGGAAGAGCGCTTTGGCGCTGGCTACGACTATACCTACCGCATTCCCGGCCTGCAGAAGGTGGCCCAGGCTGCTGGCCGCGTCATCCGTACCCCGGAGGATGAAGGCGTGATCTGGCTGATTGATGACCGCTTCCTGCAGCCGGCGAATCGCACGCTGTTACCCGGGTGGTGGTTTGAGCAATGACCTCCCGGGAGTGACTCGTATACAATACGTCGCAGGTGAGGGCAGCAATCATGTAGGCCCTCGTATTACCTGTAGTATATGGGCGGTCCATGGTTTCAGTTCGCTGTCGGAACCTGGTGGCTGTGCTCCTGCTCGGGCTTGCCCCGGCATTGGCCCATGCCACCATCAAGCAGTCCTCATCCGGTCTTTGCCATCCACCGCAAAGCCCCTGGTATGAACGCACCACCAACTTCACGGCCTTCGACACCGTTGAAGCCTGCCTGGCCGCAGGTGGGCGTTTGCCGAAAGGGGTCAGCGTCGCCAGTTCCAGTCCGCCGGAAACGGACTATCAGCGCAGCCATTTCGGTCACGGCTGGTCCGATCAGGATGACGATTGCCAGGATAGTCGGGCCGAAGCCCTGATCCAGACCTCAACCACCACGGTCCGCTTTGCCGACGCCAGCCGCTGCCGGGTCGTTACCGGTCGCTGGATATCCCCGTTCACCGGCAAGGTCATCCAGAATGCCGCCCATATCGATATTGACCACGTCGTTCCCCTGGCCTGGGCATGGCAGCATGGTGCCAGCCAGTGGCCCCGGGAGCGTCGGGAGGCCTTCGCCAATGATCCCTCCAATCTCTGGCCGGTAGAGGCCAGCCTTAACCGCAGCAAAGGCGCCCGGGGGCCCGACGAATGGATGCCTCCGGCCGGCGAATGCCAGTATGTAAGCCGTTTTATGCGCCTGCTTATCAAATATGACCTGCGACCGTCTGATGCGGAGGCAGCTGACTTTCGGCGGTTGCTCGATGTCTGTCGTGGCTGAAGTACACGGGCGCTGCCGAAGAGCCGCAATGACCTGTCAGGACTGTGCATAAAAAACACACTCTGACGCGTCAGAGTTGTTTACGCCAATAACGGCGTCCTGCGACGGGAGGGCCGGGATGCGTCAACCCCTTTAACGCCGGGCGTCAGTCATTAGTCCTGATGCCCGTCATGACAGGCCCTGAGATTCTGGCATGATCTTGGCCTTGCTGCAGGGTGGGAAACAAGGATTCCCCCGATAGTTCGGAAAGTTCAAATTTCTGCAATCTGAGATGTTCACAAGCTGCGGGACCCGATGGGTAGCCGCGCTAGAGGGAGAGTGACGAGCATCTTATGGAGGCATGATATGAACCTGAGAACGACAGCATTGGTCAGTGGTACGTTACTGGCAACACTCTCGCTTTCGACAAGCGCCGCGCCTATTACCGGCGACGTCGGATTCGGTGGGGAATACACCCCGCTCGATGCTGAAGGTGGCGCCGAGGTCAGCCTTGGTGATGCCAGCTATATCGACGTAACCGGTAACGAGGCGGTGGTCACAACGGGTGGCACCGGCGACCTGTCGGGTCTGACCGCTTTTGACACCGTTGTGGACTATGAAAGCTTTGCCATCGGCGAGGTGCCGTCAGGGCCACTCTGGTCCGGTGGTGGTTTCAGCTTTGAACTCACTGACATGAATGTTGTTGAGCAGAACGACATTATTCTCGGCCTGTCTGGCGAAGGCGTTATGAATGGCGACGGTTTCGAAGAGACACCCTACCTGTGGAGTTTCTCTGCCGACGCTGCCGGTGACGCCGAGTTCGCCTTCTCATCCACGACCACATCGGTTCCGGAGCCTGGCACACTGAGCCTGCTGGGTCTGGGCCTGATCGGGTTGGGTGCCGCCCGGCGTCGCATCAGATCCTGATCCGTCCTGAAAGCGCACGCGAAAAGCCAGTGCGGCTGGCTTTTCGCGCCCATGCCCAGTCAATCTGACGGGTTGATGGGGCAGAGCCAATGTTACCTTTCCGCCATCTGAAACCTAAGGTGAGGGAGCGACTGGACGAACGTCATTCTGTTACGCTGAACAGGTGACAAGTCGAGGAGCGCCCATGCCTGAAGATCCCCTGAAAACCCTGTCCGACATGGCCAGTGATGCCCACGCCCGCATCCAGCAGACCTACGAACATATCAATCCCGTAGTGGAGGTGCGCCGTGGGATGCGCGACGGCGGTATTCCGGCCGATGTCATGACCATCGACTGCCTGCGCAGCCGCCGTCGCATTGTGCTGATCCTCCATGATGAAGAGCCAGGGATATTGCTGTACCAGTTCGTGCCCCTGGAAGACGAAATGGGTGAGGAATTTCAGCGAATGCCTCTGCAGGACGTCAGTCAGAACACGCTGATCGACTGGATCAAGGGCTACTTCAGCCCGGATGCCTGACGAACGTCCAGGCTCGGAGCCCGGTTCACTATGCACGGCATGAATAACGGCCCATCAGAATCATGCACTTGTCAGATCCTGGTCGGCTACTTAGTCTTCCATGACCAATAATCCGTATTCCAACAACGCATCGTCGGAGGCCATATGGCTTTACCTACCCTTGAAACTACCCAGTACAGTGTCGATCAGGGCATTGCCACCATTACCCTGAACCGCCCGGACAGGCTCAACGCCTACAACGCGCAGATGCGGGAGGAACTGCTGGCACTGTTCGATGAAACCGACGCCGACGACAATGTGCGCGTGGTGGTCATTACCGGCGCCGGCCGTGGTTTCTGTGCTGGCGCAGACCTGTCATCCGGTGGCTCCACCTTTGATCGCAAGGCAGACTCTGGTGATCTATCCCGGAAATCGCTGAAGGTTGGCGATGTTTACCGCGATGGTGGCGGTACCAACACCTTACGCATCTTTGAAAGCCTGAAGCCGGTAATCGGCGCCATCAACGGCCCGGCAGTGGGCATCGGGGCCACCATGCAGCTGCCCATGGATATCCGCATGGCCTCTACCAAGGCCAAGTTCGGGTTCGTGTTTGCCCGTCGCGGGATTACCCCGGAGGCGGCCTCGTCCTGGTTCCTGCCCCGTCTGGTCGGCATGCAGACTGCCATGGAGTGGTGCATGACCGGTCGTGTATTCGGCGCCGAGGAAGCGCTGGACAAAGGCCTGGTCAGATCGCTTCACGAGCCGGACGACCTGCTGCCAGCCGTTTACGAACTGGCCCGGGAAATTGCCGAGAACACCGCTCCGGTTTCTGTCGCCCTGACCCGCCAGATGATGTGGCGCATGTCCGCCGCGCCGCACCCCATGTACGCCCACCGCATCGACAGCCGCTCCATTCAGGCCCGGGGCGAGTCAGAGGATGCCAAGGAGGGGGTCAACTCCTTCCTGGAAAAACGTCCCGCGGAGTTCCCCAACAAGGTGTCCACGGATATGCCCGCGTTCTTCCCCTGGTGGGATGAGCCGGTTTTCGAGTAAGTAAGGGTTACAGCCCCGCTTACACTGCCGGTAAATCCTCACGCTCCCGGCGCCGGAAGCTGTGAGGGGGTGGCCGCTGCTCCGGTGCCGCGGCCACCACATTGCGGCCGTTGGCCCGGGCCTGGGCCAGGCCCTGGTCGGCGCGGCAAAGAACGTCGTCAATACCCTGCTCAGTGTCATACTGCGCAACGCCGAAGGAGGCGGTTACGGCCAGGCCCGCGATCGGGGTATGTTCCATTCGCCAGCGGCAGTGCTCGGCCCTGTGCAGGGCCTCGCCCTGATCATCACCGGGGCGGATGACCAGGAATTCGTCGCTGCCCCACCTTGCCACCAGTCCCTGTAGCCCCATGACTTCCGACAGCAGTTCACCGATCCGTGTAATCACCAGATCGCCGGTGTCACGGCCATGTGTGTGGTTGATCCTCCGGAAGTGATCGACGTTCACCAGGGTGACCGACAGTGGCTGCTCCTGCTGACTGGTATTGCCAGTGTTCTTCTCCAGATAGCGGATGGCGCCATAGCGGTTGGCCAGGCTCGTCAGCCGGTCGGTGACGTTCAGCTTTTCCAGTACTTGCGCGCGGGCGATCGCTGCAAAGGTTTGGTCACGTAACAATGTACCGCTACTGGTCAACGCCAGGAGCGCTAGCAGGAACAGGTGGATGCGCAGGAAGTACATGGCATTGGAGCAATCCGCCGGCTCACCCACGGCGCAACTCAGGGATGCGCCCGTGGCCAGCAACGCCGAAAACGAGAACGCCACCACGGCGACCGCCATTCCCGCCTTGAAGCCCAGGGCAATGAAGGCAAGCACAATCAGTACGCCAACGGCCCAGTAGTGGCCCGATATCAGCGGCATCAGATTGTCACCGAACGGTTCGCCCACAATAAAATGCCAGGCAAGCCGGCTGAGCACGATCACCGCCATCAGCGACACCAGCCCCACCTCCAGCAGCCGCAAGCGCACGCGACCGTGGATCAGCATCACGCAGGAAACGCCGTAGACGACAGAGAAAACCGGATAGCCGATGGCGATGAACAGATCGTGGGGGTGACGGAACAGCCAGCTGACGAAAAATATCGCCATGGCCATGACACTGGCTACGGCATAGGTGTAGCGGCGATAGTCGGTAAGGCGGGATAGCTCTTGTTTTTCACTGTCGGGCATCCTGGCCCCTGATCCATCCATGATCCTCATCCTTGTTGCGGAGTTGGTTTCCCATGTAACCACTTCACGGCACCTATGGGAAAGTGGTGCAACCTACTCCGAAAAAACCTTCCTGAATATAGTCTGTGTCACGTTATGTCGCTTATTATCATTCTGCTCAATCCGTCTGCATGATCGACAGATGGCTAGTAACCGTGATTTTCATTGCAGCGACCGCGGCGCTATGGCGTAAATTAGTGTTCTGCAGGGGCATTTGAGGGAAACAGGGTGACAAGGGTCTAATACACTGGGTACAGAACCGATTAAAATCTGAGAAAATCACCCAATTGGCTTGCCATCATCCAATCTGTGGCTATATCGTACCCGTAAAATAAATATAGCGGTTGCTCGCCGCAGAACCCTCAAGCCATAAAAACAAGGAGACACGCCGATGCATGGCCTGATGATGCAACGCCCCCTGCTGATTTCCCAGATCCTGGAATTTGCGGCCGGCAACTTTCCCGATCAGGAAATTGTATCCCGTGCCACCGAAGGCCCGATTCACCGGTATACCTACCCGGAGATGGCCCAGCGTACCCGCAAGCTGGCCAATGCCCTGAAGAAGCTCGGGGCTACCGAGGAAGACCGGATTGGCACCATCGCCTGGAACACCTACCGTCACCTGGAGGTCTACTACGCCACCTCCGGCATGGGCGCCATCTGTCACACCATGAACCCGCGCCTGCCGGCGGAACAGTTCATTTACATCGTCAATCACGCCAAGGACAAATTCATCTTCGTGGACCTGACCTTCCTGCCACTGATGGAAAAGCTGTACGAGCATTTCCCGGATGTGGAAGGCTTTATCGTGATGACCGATGAAGAACACATGCCGCAAACGGATCTGCCCCGGGTCTACTGCTACGAGACCCTGATCAAGGACGAGTCGGACCAGTTCGACTGGCCGGAATTTGACGAAAACACGGCCTCCTCACTGTGCTACACCTCCGGTACCACCGGTAACCCGAAAGGTGTGCTCTACAGCCATCGCTCCAACGTGCTCCACGCACTGTTTGCCCTGGCCGTGCCGGGCCTGCCGATTGACGAGCGTTCGGTTATGCTGCCGGTGGTGCCCATGTTCCATGTGAACGCCTGGGGTACGCCGTACTTTGGCCTGATTGCCGGCGCCAAGATGGTGTTCCCGGGGCCGGGACTGGACGGCGAGAGCCTGGCCAACCTTATAGAGGACGAAAAGGTCTCCGACGCTTGGGGTGTGCCGACGGTATGGCTTGGCCTGCTGGGCCACATGCGTAAGGCCGGCAAGAAGTTCAGCACCCTAAAGCGCACGCTGATTGGCGGTTCCGCGCTGCCCAAGTCGATGATCCAGGAATTCCGTGATGCCCATGGTGTCGAAGCCATCCAGGGCTGGGGCATGACCGAGATGAGCCCACTGGGGACTATTGCCACGCCGCGCCCGAGTCAGATGGAAGGCGACTGGAACGAGGAACTGCGACTGCGGGCCACCCAGGGCCGGCTGGTCTACGGCGTGGAAATGAAGATTGTCGATGCGGAGGGTAAAGCACTCCCCCACGATGGCGAATCCCAGGGTGAGCTGCTGGTACGAGGCAATGCCGTTATCAGCGGTTACTACGAAAACCCGGAAGCCACCAAAAAGGCCATGGACGATGATGGCTGGTTCCGTACCGGCGATGTGTCGGTGATTTCCCCGGATGGTTTCATGGAAATTGTCGACCGGGTGAAGGACGTCATCAAGTCCGGCGGTGAGTGGATCAGCTCCATCGACTTGGAAAACGAAGCCATTGCCCATCCGGGACTGGCAGAAGCCGCGGTTATCGGCGTACGCCACGAGAAATGGCAGGAACGCCCACTGTTGGTGGCGGTGAAGGCGGAGGATTCCGACGTCACCCGTGAGGACGTGCTCAAGTTCCTGGAAGAGCGTGTGGCCAAGTGGTGGCTGCCGGATGACGTGGTCTTCGTGGACGAGCTGCCCCACGGTGCTACCGGCAAGTTGCAGAAGGCCAAACTGCGCGACGACTTCAAGGACTACACGTTGCCAACAGAGTAAGCCTTGACTGGCGGGCCCCAGGCTCGCCTGATCCGGTTCGGATAAGATGAGCCGTTGGATTTTTCCAACGGCTCATTTTTTATGCCTGTGGTGAGTCGTTAAAGTTCCGCCAACGGCTCATTTATGTTCCACCACTAGTGTAGTGCCTTGCGATCCTCAGGATTCTGGATAAGCCGTCCAGCCCTCCAGCCAACTACCCGGGTCGCGGGGATTGATGGCTCCTGAAAACGCAGCGGACTCATCGAAGAACTCGCTCTTCGGAGGCGTAGTGGCCGGCATCTCCCGCAGCGAGATCCGCGGCCTGAAATCCGGTGATGTAAGATGGCGGGCGGCAGGGTGCAGGGCACCGCTCAGGCTGAGCTGGTTGTTGTTTTCCGGTGCCTTCAGCCAGGCCTGTTCATTAAAGCCGTAATCGTCATCATCCTGCCCCTGTTCCTGCTGCTGAGCGGACAGGCGGCCGGTATTGGCAATGATGTTGTGGCTGAAGGTGAGCTCGCCATTACCGGTCAGGGCGCGAACTTCGTCACGGGTGTCCAGCGCTTCGATGGCATAGCTGTCGATAATCATATTGTGGAAACGGCCGCCGGTACCCTCACGCAGCACCATACCCCGGTGCGACCTGGGGCCATGTCCGGTGCCCGCCAGGGTGACGTTGTAAAAAACCGGCCCGGAACGTGGCTGGGCCTCATGCTGGTTGCCGTTGTTGTCGCCCTCAAAGGCGTTGTCTCCGGCGTCCGCATGCTGCTGGATAACCGCGAACTGGACCCGTCCACGCCAGCCCCAGTCCCAGTCGATGCTGTCATCGGCAGCGCCAGTGACCAGGATGTTTTTCAGGTCTACGGTGCCACCGAACATCTCGATGCCGTCATCCAGCGCCCTGTGTACCTGCACGTTGCGAACAATGGTATTGCTGCCGCAACCTCCCAGGGTGAGGCCATTCAGTTCATTGTTCTGGTATACCTCGAAGCCGGCGAACTCGATACGGGTGTATTCCACGACACCGCAACTGTCGGTGACGTCAGAGCCGCCAAAGCTGCCACGCTGATCCCCATCAGGAATACCTTCGATCTGCGGCGAGGGTTCGTTGACCGGTGCACTGCCCAGCAACACGACGCCGCCCCAGTCACCCCGGGCGCGTTCGCCGTAGTTCCGGGCACTGGTGAAAACCACGGGATTATCCGGCCGGCCCCGGGAGTACAGCTGGCCCTCCCGGGTGACAATCAGGGCTGAACCATTCTCGCCCTTGACGGTAGCGCCGGCCTCGATGGTGAGGGACGCGTTATCCACAAACACGATGTCTTCCAGTAGGTAGGTCTTGTCGCCTGTCCAGGTGGTGGTCGATGTGATGTCGCCGCTGATGCGGATCGTCTGCGGCTCAAGGGCCGTGAAGCCCACGGTGGCGACAACGCCCGCGACCAGGGTCGGGGCTATCCAGGCCAGGTGTTTGCGGCGTTTTCGGGGCTGCTCGACGGCCGGCTGCCTGGTTGCGGCCTGCCGGGTATCCGTCGTCGCCATCAGGGGGGCACCGGTGTCTGCCGCCCGTATCTCCCTGACCAGTTTGCGGACCTTATCCGAGCCCGAACTTTCCGCCCGTCGCAGCACGTCGGCGCGGTAGTTGGGTTCGCGCAGCAGATTGTTCAGGTGGACGAACTGGATATCGCTGCATTCGCCACGGTCCACAAGCCGCTTGAGCTGCCAAAGCTGTTCCACCAGCAGGGACGCATTCTGGGACATTACTGCATCTCCGGAGAAATAAATGTGCCCGCATTTATAACTTTTAGTGATTACAGCTTCATGACAACCGGTATTGCCGCCCGGCGGGCCCAGATGCTGGTACAAGGGGGGTTACGCGGAGTTGGGGACCGCCCCGGGTTTACATTGCGCGGGCAAACAGCCCGAATGGCATCGCCTTGAGCACGTAACTGAGCGGCGTCCAGGGCCACCAGGGTACGTAGGCCCGGCGCTTCTCACTGTCGATGGCCCTGACCAGGGCTTTGACGCCGGTCTCCAGGTCCACCCGGAAGGGCGCGTTCTTCACCTCCCGGTTAATGTCTGTGAGGATGTAGCCGGGCAGGATGCTGGTCACCCGGATCGGCGTGCCCCGGGTATCCAGTTGCAGGCCCTCCGCCAGGGCCGCAACCGCCGCCTTGGTGGCCGCATAGACATTGAAGGGTCCGCGAAAGCCCCGCACTCCACTGACGGATGACATCAGCACCAGATGGCCGCTGTTCTGTTCCCGGAAGAGTTCCATCGCCGCCTCGCACTGGGCAATCACCGCCACGAAATTGGTCTCCGCCGCCTGCCGGTTGGAGGCAAAATCGCCATGACCAATGGCCGACTTGCTGCCCATGCCGGCATTCACCACCACCCGGTCGAGCGACCCCAGCTCCTCCCGGAAGTCCCGGAATACCTCGAAGACCTGATCGTAATGGCACACGTCCAGGGAACGCACTACCACCTGGATGCCAGGGTTAGCCGTCAGCAATTCACTCTGTAACTGAACCAGCTTTTCGGTGCGCCGGGCACACAGGGCCAGGTTGCAGCCCCGCGCCGCCCAGGCCCGGGCCATGCCTTCGCCAAGCCCGGTGCTGGCGCCGGTGATCAGGATATTCTTGCGCATGGATCCGTCCTCTTCGATCTGTCACGGGAATGACATGTAGCGTGCGTAACCTTCGGCCATGGCGTCAAGCAATGCACGCCACCCAGGGAGTATGGCCAGCGGAAGGTATCTCTGTAGTCTGCAAACCTGTTTCATGCGAGAACCACGCAGAATGGCCAATCGTCAGGGGCCTGCCCCCAATCATATCCGGCTTGCCACCATACTGCTCGGCTTCCTCATCGTCGGCTTTATCTGGGTGTCCTTCCTATACCAGGTGCTCAGCCTGCGGCAGGATCCGGCTTATGTTGATCTGCTCGGTCATTCCGGGGCGCAGCTTCTGGCACCGCTGGAGGCGCTGCAGTTCCGCCAGATGGTTCTTAATGTGTTGATGACCGTCCTGGTGACGGCCATTACCGTCTGGCTGAAACGATCGCTCTCGAGCCAGCAGGTGGCCTTCCAGGCGCTGGAAGCCTCTGAAAGGGCGAATCAGGAGCTGATCGAACGGCTGGAGTCGGAACACGCAAAGAGCAGTCGGGCGGCGGCGATTGACCATCTCAGTGGCCTGCTGAACCGGGGACAATTCATGGAAGTTGCCGCAGAAAAGCTGCAACACCAGCGCCGCCGACGATGTCTGGCGGCGATGATCTTCATTGATCTGGACCGCTTCAAGGCGGTGAATGATTCCCTCGGCCACAAGGTGGGCGACCAGCTGCTCCAGGCCGTGGCCGGCCGTATTCAGCATTCCCTGGAATCCTGCGACGTGGCGGCTCGGTTTGGCGGTGACGAATTCGTGGTGATGCTGGCGGGCGACCGCAAGGAAGCCGACATTGAAGGCTGGGTCAGCAGGCTCAGTCAGCACCTGTCCACCACGTACGAACTCGATGGCGTGGAAATCAACAACAGCCCGAGTATGGGTATCGCCCTCTGTCCAAGGGACAGCCAGTCCCTTGAGGATCTTGTGCAGGCCGCCGATGCCGCCATGTACTCGGCCAAAAAAGCCGGCCGTGGCCAGTATCGTTACTTTGACCAGTCGCTGAATCGCAAGGATGTGGAAGGATTCCTGCTGGAGCAGTCATTCGCCGAGTCGCTCAGGAACCGTGACTTTATCCTGCATTTCCAGCCCCAGGTGGACCTGGAAACCAACGAGCTGGTGAGTTACGAAGCTCTGGTCCGCTGGCAGCATCCGGAGTTCGGGTTACTCTATCCTGACCGCTTTATCGGGCTGGCGGAAAGCAGTGGTTTCATATTGCCCCTGGGTCTCGAGGTGGTTCGTCTGGCCTGCGAATACATGCGCAGCTGGCGTCACACGGGGCTGCCGGCCATCCCGGTGGCGGTGAATGTGTCTCCTCATCAACTGGCCCGACCTGACTTTCTGCCGAAAGTGCTGGAACTGCTGGCCGAGCACAACCTCTGCCCCGGTCAACTGGAGCTGGAGATCACCGAGACCGCCATGCTCGACCAGCAGGCGGTGGCGCAGCTGCATGCACTGCGCAAGGCCGGGATCCGCCTTGCTCTGGACGATTTCGGTACCGGTTACGCGGGTTTTGCCCACCTGGACGCCGTGCCGGTGGACAAGCTGAAGATCGATCGCAGCCTGATTGCCAGTATCTGCAATACTCACGACGACAGCCCCATTGTGTCTTCCACCATCATTTTGGCCAAACGCATGGCCATGAAGGTGGTGGCCGAGGGCGTGGAAACCCGTGAGCAACTGGTCCACCTGAAGGTAGCCGGATGTGATGTGGCCCAGGGCTATCATCTGGGGCGGCCCATGCCGGCGCAGGACGTGCCCGGCTTCTGTCGGGGCTGGTACGAGAAAGCGGAAGTGCTGGCGGCGACCGGGTAGTGGTTTCAGTGCAACCTGGTTCGTTCAGTCCAGGTTTTCCGCCAGGAACTGCAGAGTGCGCCCATGGGCCAGCGCCGCGGCATGCTGGTTGTAGGCTGGCCGGCCCCAGCAGTTGAAGCCGTGGTCCACGCCCGGGTATTCGAACACCAGGGCCCGGAGGTGGCCGGCGAAGGTGTCGCTGACACGGTGGATGGCCTCGGAGGGAATCAGCGAGTCCTCGCCAGCAAAGTGAAACAGGATGGGCTTGTGGATGTCCGTTGCCAGGTCCAGGTGGTTATGGATGCCTCCGCCGTAATAGCACACAGTGGCATCCGGCCGGCCAACGGCGGCGGCCCGGTAGGCCAGTTGCCCGCCGAAACAGAAGCCGATAACGCCCACCTTGCCGGTGACCTGCTCCATATTGCTCAGATGTTCCACGGTGGCGGCCACGTCGGCACCGTTCTTTTCCGCGTCGGTGGCCTTGACCAGGGCGAAGGCCTTTTCGCTGCCCTGCTTGTCGTAGGGCAGGTCAAGGCGACGTTCCTGGCGCCAGAACACGTCCGGCGCCAGTACCACGTAGCCGTCCAGGGCGTACTGTTCCGCCAGGGCCCGGATATGGGCATTCACGCCCCAGATTTCCTGCACCAGTACCAGACCAGGCCCCTGGCCAGTGGGGGGCAGGGCCAGCCAGGCGTCGAAGGTTTCGCCGTCTCCGTTGGTCACGCTGATCCACTGAGTGCTCATCCGTCTCCTCCGGTTGGTAACAGGAAAGTCTGCTGCGCTGTCGGTCGATCGGTTACTTGAAGGCCCGGTTGAGCTTCTTCATGCCGCCGATCCAGCGATCATAGTTCTCCGCCTTGTTGCGGAAGTAGTTCAGTACGTTTTCATGGGGCAGCACGAGGAAGGTTTCTTCCTCAATGGCTTTCAGGCACGCATCGGCCACCGGTTCCGGCTCCAGCATACCGTCCAGGCTGGCAACGCCGTCCTCGTGGCCCTTGGTCATGGCAGAACGAACCGCCTGCGGGCACAACACGGATACCTTGATGCCATCGTCAGCATAGGTAAAGGCCAGCCATTCGGCCAGTGCCACGGCGGCGTGTTTGGTCACCGAATAGGGGGCGGAGCCCACCTGTGACAGCAGCCCGGCGGCAGAGGCGGTATTCAGGAAATAGCCGTGGCCGCGTTCGATCATGCGCGGTGCCAGGTGACGGGCGGCGTAGACATGGGCCATAACGTTGATGTCCCAGATTTTCTGCCAGTCTTCGTTAGCTGCCTCCGGGCCACCCTTGACCATAATTCCGGCATTGGAGCAGAACAGGTCGATCGGACCGAGTTCGTTCTCGACGGAGTCGATCAGGTTCTTGATCTCGTCCTCGGAGGCAACGTTAATCTGATGGGCAACGCCATTGACCTCTGCGGCTGTTGCTTCGGCACCCTCTTTGTCGAGATCTGCGCAAACGACCGTTTTGGCGCCTGCCTGGTGAAAGCGAATGGCCAGGGCCTTGCCGATACCACCGGCGGCGCCTGTGACGACGACAATACGGTTCTGAATATCCATGTGCTGCTCCTTATTGGCTATGTTGTTGGAGTTTGTCCCGATGGAAATTGTCTGGAAGCGGTCGCAGGCATCGGGGGCTCGCGACACCAGGTCATGGGAAAACGATCGTACCACTTCACGACGGGTAAAGGTTATACACCCACGTCAGTTATTGGACGGCGTGGGTGAACCCGGGGACAGGAAAGCAGCAGGCAGCGGGATCAGCCGGCGAGGGCCATTCCATCCTTGTTTTCAGTGTTGGCTCCCGTCGCCGAGGCTGGCGTGGGTGCAGGTTTTGCTGGGGCTTCGGTCCGGGCCATCTGCTGGTCGATATGCAGCATCAGGTCCCGGGCGGTGGCGACATTCTTCAGGGCCACGATGGCGCTGCCACGGCCGTGTACCGTTACGGTGCCGTAGCCCAGCAGGTAGCCCAGCCAGGACTGGTAAAGCGACAGGCTCTCTGCATCCTTGAACTGGATGCGGGAGGTGTAGCGATGGATAACCCCGGTACGGTGTTCGATGCCGTTTTTCATAACCTCCACCCGGGTGGTCATCAGCCAGGCAATGCGCCCGGCCAGCACGAACAGCCCGAAGCCGATGATCAGCCAGACCGCCAGGTCGATGGCAATGGTCCAGTCAACGGGAGGCTGCCGGCTCATGACGTGCTGGATCTTGGCCAGGGTCTGGCCGGGCGTCACGCCGAAATGGCTGAGCAGGTAAAGGCCGAGGGCGAGGGGGATGAAGGGCGTCAGCAGAACGCTCCAGTGTCCACGTATGTTCATTGGCTTCTTCCTTGAGACTGGGGTCATTCAGTGGTTGGCGGCACAGCGTCGCTTGCAGGAGAGTCGAGCCCCCTGGCAATGACGGATTCCATATATTCTATACTGGATTTAATGTGCAATAAATGTTGAAAGCGTACCTGGTGTCCCGTCTGGTTAATTCGCTGGTCCCCACGTCACGCAGCAGGCCAGCGAATTAACCAGACGGGACACCAGATCGTGATGGCGTCACTCAGAGCCGATGAACTGAATGATTGTGTGCTTGTGCTGATTGCCTTCCAGCCACTCACGGATGGCGATCGCCCGGGTTGTGTCTTCCTCACCGACCACCCGGCGCAGACGTTCTTCCTTCAGCGTCTGCATTTTTTCGTCACGCACCCGTCGTTGCCACTGGTCGGTGAAGACGCGGGGTAACTGATGGGACAGTTCCAGGGATTTGAGCAGGTTCCACTCGCTGTCATCCAGCCAGGCTTCGTCACAGGAGCCGCAAAGATCGACGCGGTTGCGATGTTCACTGGCGATGGAAAATTTGGTCATCAGCCGGCTGCACTTGGGGCAGGCCATGGCGGTGGTGGTATCGTCGTCCAGTTCCAGCAGGGCCGGGCACTCGCCTTCGAGCTCTTGCGGATCGTGGCGCTCTGCCCAGTCACGATAGTAGAGCAGGCCCAGCAGCGAACCGCCGCACTGGTCGCAGCCCATTACGGGCAGGCCGTGCTCCAGCCGAGTGGGCATCAAGTCGCTGCTTCTGCATTTGGGGCACTTCATGGTGACTCCTTGACTGTCATGGCTGCCAGGCGGGCAACCTTTTTCCTTGGACGATCTAACGATTTTGATGACCCGCAAGTTTCCGGTATCGGGTGAGTGGCGTAAATATCCAACTGATCCTGGCGGGTTTTTGTCCGTACACAATACCAATAAAGCAACTAAACTAAAGTTAACGAAGTAACGATAAGGGGGAAATTTTGCAATTTCTCACACAGATCTACGGCCTGTGCCTGATCCTTCCGATGGCACTGGCTGGTTGTACCGGCAGTGAGCCTGAAGTGGGCTCGCCGTTCGAGACCGGCGTACTGAAGGTGGCTACCCGCAACGGGTCCACCACCTATTACCTGAATCGACATGAGAACCCTGTTGGCCCTGAATACGCGCTGGTAAGCGACTACGCCGAAGCTCGCGGCTGGACGGTGGAATGGACCATGCTGGATTCCACCGCCGCCGTGCTGGAATCGCTGGAAGCTGGCACCACCAACCTGGCTGCGGCGGGACTGACTCACCTCGAGTCCCGTAGCGAGCGTTTTGCCCCGGGGCCGGCCCACACGGAAATCACCGAACAGCTGGTGTGCCATCGGGACAGCCGGCCCATGCCCCGCAAACCGGAAGATATGGCTGGCATCGACATTGTCGTTACCGCCGGGGCCAGTTACGTGGAAACACTGGAGAGCCTGGCACAGAAACATCCGGAGATCGCCTTCACCGAGGACCCGGACCGGACCACCGAAGTCATCCTGTCGGCGGTTGCGGATAAAGAGGTGGGCTGTACGGTGGCAGACTCGAATATCGTTCAGGTCATGCGCCGCCACTTCCCCCATCTGGAAATCGCCATGAACCTGACGGAGGGCCGCAACCTGGGCTGGTATGCCCCGGCAGGTGCGGAAGAACTGGCCAACGATGCCCATGAGTGGATGAACAGCCGCGAAGGGGACGAGGCCATTGGCCGAATGGAGAACCGCTATTACGCCTACATTGGTGAATTTGATTTCGTGGACCTGCGGGCACTGACCCGCCGTATCGACCAGCGGCTGCCAAGCTACATCGATGCCTTCCGACAGGCGGAGCAGGAAACCGGCATGCCGGCGGACCTGCTGGCGGCACTGGCCTATCAGGAATCCCACTGGGACCCGGCGGCCCGGTCACCCACCGGCGTTCGTGGTCTGATGATGCTGACACAGTCCACGGCCGGGGAAGTGGGCGTCACTAACCGTCTGGATCCGCTGCAGGCCATTGACGGCGGCGCCCGTTACCTGGCGGACCGCCATCGTCGCCTGCCCGAGACCATTCCCGAGCCGGACCGCACCTTCCTCGCCCTGGCCAGCTACAACATCGGCCGCGGCCACCTGCTGGACGCCCGCGCCCTGGCACGCAAGCTGGGCAAGAATCCGGACTCCTGGGCTGACATGAGGGAGGTGCTGCCCCTGAAGGCTGACAAGCGATACTATCCCAGCACCCGCTACGGCTATGCCCGGGGCTACGAGCCAGTGCATTACGTGCAGCGGATCCGCAACTACCGGGATGTCATCCAACCCGCCTTCCAGGAATAACCGACGAAAAAAAGGCCGGATACCCGATGGGGTCCGGCCGGAGTCGATAAACCACTCGCAATGGCACAATGCATTTCGTGAGCCCTGATAGTGGCATCCCGGTGTGACAATTGTGTGTCATGGGCGGATTAAAAGGGGACATTCCACTGTTCGTGCGCCAGCTTATGGCAATCTGTTGCTTTGTTCCTGGTCTGTGCCCGGAATCAGTGCGATTGGTCTGCGGTGTTTGTTAGCCAGGTCCCGCTTAAAAGCGGGATGACCTTTACTGATGTCTTGCTACCTGTGCGGTGTGGGATCGACAAGTGCCCGTATAGCCGTTGGCTCCTGCTGCTTGCGCCTCATTCCATACCTCTGCCTCGTCATTCCCTTCCTGATCATGGCAAGCCATTTCCTGAACAATTGGCCAGCTTTTTGCTCTCCTGTAAACGTGTGATTCGTTCACCCCAAAAACGACGATAATCAAACCGTTCAGGAGAAGTATCCATGAGCCTTAAACGCAGCCTGGCGCTTGCTGCCGCCATTACCCTGCCTTTGTCCGCCATGGCGGAAGATCCCATGAAGGTAGGCTTCGTCTACGTTGGCCCGATTGGTGACCATGGCTGGAGCTACCAGCATGACCTGGGGCGCCTTGCCGTTGAAGAGCATTTCGGCGACAAGGTGGACACCACCTACGTGGAGAACGTCAGTGAAGGCGCTGACGCCGAACGCACCATCCGCCGCCTGGCCCAGGCCGGTAACGACGTGATCTTTACCACCTCATTCGGGTTCATGAACCCCACGGCGAGAGTGGCGGAGCAGTTCCCGGATGTGACCTTTCTCCATGCCACCGGCTATAAGCAGGCGGAGAACCTGGGCACCTACCTGTCCGTCACCTATGAAGGCCGTTACGTGACCGGGGTGGCCGCGGGCCTGGTGACCGAGACCGATACCCTGGGCTACATCGCCTCCTTCCCGATTCCGGAAGTCATCCGCGATATCAACGCTGTCTACCTGGGTGCGAAGGAAGTGAACCCGGACATTGAGCTCAAGGTGGTCTGGGCCAACACCTGGTTTGACCCGGCCAAGGAAGCCGACGCCGCCAACGCGCTGATGGACCAGGGTGTGGACGTGATTGTCCAGCACACCGACAGCCCGGCACCGCTGCTGGCCGCCGACAAGCGTGGCAACTGGGGCGTGGGCCAGGCCTCCGACATGCGCAAGTTTGGTGGCGATGCCCACTTGCTGTCCGTGGTCAACGACTGGGCGCCGTACTACATCGATACGGTTCAATCGGTTATGGACGGCACCTGGGAGTCAAAGGACTACTGGGGCGGTATCTCTGAGGATGTTATCCAGATCATTGGCATCAGCGATCGCCTGACCGAGGAACAGCGCGCCAAGGTGGATTCGGTGATCGCATCCATTGACAGCGGCGAGTTTCACCCGTTCACCGGCCCGCTGAAAGACCAGTCCGGTGAGCTTCGTGTGCCGGAAGGTGAGACCATGACCCGGGAAGAGCTGGCGGGCATGGACTGGTACGTGGAAGGAATGACCGCCACGCTGCCGGAGTAAGTTCGACCGGTCTTGTCTGGAGCCGGCGGGTGATCATGCCCGCCGGCTTTTTGGTGTTCAGGCGTCGGCCAGCAACCCGGCGACCCCCTCCTGAACCTTCCGGGTCAGCTCGGCTTCATCCAGGTTACCGATCTGCCCGTCCTTCACGATCTGCCGACCCTGCACAAAGCTGTCCCGGACACGCACCGGCTCGCCGCACATCAGCGGTGCCATCAGCGGGGTGTGAACGCCGGCGAAGCGGGGCTGGTTGATATCGTAAAGCACCAGGTCTGCGGCTTTACCGACCGATAGCTGGCCAGTCTCTTCCAGCCCCAGCATCTGCGCGCCGCCCTGAATGGCCCAGGCAAGCACCTGCTCCAGTGTGGTGGCGTCCGGGCCGTGTATCGCACGGTGAATCAGCCAGGTGAGGTTGAGTTCCTGCAGCATGGAGCCGGATTCTGCCGATGCCGAGCCGTCCACGGCCAGGGAGATTGGCACGCCGGCCTTCGCCATTTCGATCACCGGCGCAATGCCGCTGCCCAGCCGGCAGTTGGACGTCGGGCAGTGGGCAATACCGGTGCCGGTGGCAGCAAGGCGTTCGATGGCGTGGGGGTTGCTGTGGACCAGGTGGGCATACCACACATCCGGCCCCAGCCAGCCGCAGGATTCGGCGTAGTCGATGGCGCTCATGCCGTATTTTTGCTGGGCCTGGATTTCGTCGAACTCCACCTCCAGCAGGTGAGAGTGCATCTTCAGACCGTGCTGGCGTGCCCATTGGGCCTGGACTTTCAGACCCTCCGGCGAACTGGAGTGAATGAGGCTGGTGGGTGCCACCACCAGCTTCTTCATGGCGTCGGGCCCCTCCTGGTGGTGCCTGACGCGGGTGGCATCGAGGCGGGCAATCACCTGGTCCAGGGTTTCCGGCGCGATCCGGTGCTCGATCATACCCTCGTGGGAGCCGGTTTCCGTGGCACTGCCGCGACACAACACCAGGCGAACGCCCAGCTCCTCTGCCGCCTGCCAGACCGCCTCTTCCAGCTCCGGGCTGGTGTCGGCGTGATACAGGTAATGATGGTCAGCACAGGTCGTAGCGCCGGACCGGATCAGCTCATACAGGCCCAGGCGGGCGGCGTGATACATCAGATCCGGCGTGACCTTGGGCCAGAAGCGGTAGGGCACACTGCCTAGCCACTCCCCGAGCCCCTGGTTCAGCCCTGCGGGCACCCCTTTCATGATCGACTGGGCCAGGTGATGGTGGGTGTTGACCAGGCCTGGCCAGATCACGCAGTCGCTGGCGTCGATCATGGTTTCCGGGCTTCCCGGCGTCGGGCCCAGGTCCCTGCCCAGTTCGGCAATACGCCCATCACGGATCCGGATGTCCCGGGCGTCGGGGGCGTCTGTGGATGCGATGCCTGCGGCGTTCTGTATCAGGTAGTTCAATGCTTGCTCCTTGTTTGTCATAAAGAGCAATGTCCCGAGAGCCCACCATTAACCGGAGGGTCTCTGACCGCTTCTACTCTATGTGCATGGTTGTTCTGACTCGTCCTCTGGACATAACCGATGCAAAAACGTTTCCATTATCTGACCAGCTGGTCAGGATCGTGGGTTGCGCTCCGGAAGCCTCCGGTAAAGGCACCAAGATGGTGCTTTCCGGGCATTGGTCGCACTGTACTGGTTCCACCCGCGCTGACCCCGTGTCTGGCCAACTCACTGAAACGCGGGCGGCTTTTGAAAGCTGCCGGATGGCACAGATGCTGCTTCATTCCTTCAGGCAGGTTAGTCCCCGTGAGGGCGGCCTGCCAGTCTGAGTAGAAGCAGTCAGGCGCCAGAACTGGCGTCGGGTCATTGCTCAGTCGTCGACCGGATGAGCCTGCAGGCGGTTGGCGGCGAGGACCCACTGTCTCACCGTCTGTCCATACCTGTTCGCCTCCGGTGTCCTCTGTTCACTGACAAGTTGCCCGGGAGGCACCGATGACCACTACTGCAGAAAAGTACACCCTCAAGGAACTGAACCTGGAGACCACCTTCGGTGGCATGGGCAAAGAGATTGACCGGGACGTGCCCGTAATCGACCTGACCGATTTCGACCAGCGCCGTGAGGAGATCACCGACCAGCTCTGGGACGCGGCCACGGAAGTGGGCTTCTTCCAGCTGTCCAACCATGGCCTGGAGCTGTCCCTGATAAAGCAGGCCTTTGGCCTGTCCGAGCAGTTCTTCGCCCTGGCGGAAGCCGACAAGCAGCGCTTCCCCCTGAAGAAGGGCCTCAACGCCGGCTGGGAGTACAAGTCCCAGGTACGCCCGTCTACCGGCACCGCCGACGACAAGGAGTCCTTCCAGATCACCCTGCCGCACATGGACGACCTGTGGCCGAACCAGACTCTGGTGCCGGAGTTCCACCGGGTGATGCTCGACTTCGAACACCGTGCCTGGCAGCTGGGAATGAAGGTGCTGTCCTGCTTTGCCGACCGTCTGGGCTTTGAAAGGGACTTCTTCACCCGGGCCCACGACCGCACCCGCGAGGACTACCAGAGCACCCTGCGGCTGCTGCACTACCTGCCGCTGCCGGAAGACCACACACCGGACGAATCCATCTGGCGGGCCGGTGCCCATACCGATTTTGACTGCCTGACCATGGTGTTTCAGCAGGAAGGCCAGGGCGGACTGCAGGTCAGCCCCGGCAAGGACGCAGAAGGCAAGGGCGATGACAGGGAATGGTTCAGCGTGACCCCGAAGGAAGACCGCATCACCTGCAACATCGGCGACATGCTGATGCGCTGGAGCGACGACCGCCTCAAGTCGACCCTGCACCGGGTGCGCATGCCCAAACCCGGCGACTACAACGGCCCCCGCTACAGCCTGGCGTTCTTCTGCCAGGCCAATAAAGAAGAGATGATCCAGGGGCCGGAGAAGAAGTACCCGCCCATCTCCGCCCGGGACTACCTGCTGCAGCGGATCCAGGCGAACTTTGATGCGGTGGAGAAGGCTGCTGAGGCCAGAAAGTAACTCTTGCTCCTGCCAGTTGGGGCATCCCCCGGAGGCTCCCTAATTCCAGCAGATCAACGCTTTCGGATCCCGTATACTGTTGGCTAGCTGTCAGCCCGGGACCGGGTATAGAACCCTGCATGGCCGGTTTTCAGCTGACGCCCTGTTTCGCCAAGGATGACTGAAAGCCATGAAAAAGTTACTGCCCGGGATGAACCGGGCCATTCTGATGGCCGCATTAGTGACGTTCGTACTGGGCGTAACGCTGCCCATGTTTTCGCTGCACAAGTTCGTGGTGATCGAGGATTCGTTTTCGTTGCTTGGCGGTGTGTGGCACCTCCTGATCAGGGGAGAGCTTCTTCTGGCCCTGATTATCTTCCTGTTCAGTGTCGCCACGCCGCTGTATAAGCTGGCTGTGTGCTGGCACATTGCTGCCGGACGGGCTGTGTGTCAGGAGAAAAAGCTTCGCCTGGTCAACAGGCTCATGCTGATCGGCAAGTGGTCCATGGCGGACGTATTCATCATTGCGATCATGGCGGCTACCATCAAATTCGGTGGTCTGGCGTCGGTGCAGGTGCACATCGGGTTGGTGTTTTTCGCCGTTTCGGTGGTGCTGTCCATGGTCGTTACGCAGCGTATCTGCTCCCAATATAAGCTCCGACCCGTGACAGAAGCCGCGATCGCCCAGGCGGCCGGTGACTGAAGTGATCGAATGATGGCAATCAGTCTCCTGCTCATCGTACTCACGGTTATGGGGCTGGCGCTGTGCTGGCGACAGCTTGATCACCGGGCGGACCGTAAGGCCATGCACGAGCTCGCGGCCAGCCAGCCTGAAGCACCGCCCATCTTTGCCGCCGGGATGGTCGCGGCCCTGCCGGACCCTGCGCGGCGCTATTTTCTGTACACGATTGCCCCGGGAACGCCGCTTGCTACGGTTGCCCGGGTTTCCATGGGCGGGCGCTTTGGTCTGGGCACCAAAGACAAGCCTGGCTACCTGGATTTTACGGCAACCCAGTTACTGGCCATGCCGAGCGGATTCGTCTGGAAAATGCAGGCGAAGCGCGGCCTGATGAGGTTGTCCGGCTCCGATAGCCAGCGGTGGACGCGGTTCTGGCTGCTGGGGTTATTGCCGATCGCCCGGCTGGGCGGAGACCCGGACCACACCCGTTCAGCCTTTGGCCGCTATGTGGCGGAGGCCGTCTTCTGGACGCCGGCCGCCGTGCTGCCTGGCCCCGGCGTGGTCTGGGAGGGCCTGGATGCCCACCGTGCCCGCGTTACCGTCGAGCACCGGGGACTGTCGCAATCCGTCGATGTGACGGTGGCGGCGGACGGCCAACCCACCGAGGTCCGGTTTCAGCGCTGGAGCAATGCCAATTCGGCGAAGCGCTATCAGCGGCAACCGTTCGGTGGGTATCTCTCCGATTTCCGGTCCTTCGGCGGTTTTCGCCTGCCCACCCATGTGGAAGCCGGCAATCACTTCGACACGGCACAGTACTTTCCCTTTTTCGTGGCGGATGTGACGGCTATCGAGTTGTCTTATGCGTAAGTGCTGGTAAACCTTTGCCGGCCTTCTGTCCGGGGTCTGATGACCACTAAAGCAGGCCTGGACAGCCGTGAGTGGCAAGCTCGGTCAGTCCCCCCAAAAAAAATAAATCCAGGTGCAACTTTCTCTGAAGTCAACCCGTACCCCCCTATGGACACTCGGTTTATAAACCGGGCGGTAAATACAATAACAAGGCAGAACCGCACTTGGGGCGGCTCCCGCCAGGAGAAAGTGACATGCACAGAACAGAATGCTACAAGCGATTACCTTTGGCATCGGCGATAGCGCTGGTCATCGTGGGGACAACGCCGGCTTATGCCGGCCTGTTGGGTGGACTGCTGAGCGGCGATGGTGAAAGCGCCGGCGACGGCCAGCCTTCTGAAGTCAATGGAGAGGTCGGCTTCTTCAGTGAACCATTCGCCGAACCCACCATTCAGGTGGATGGTGAACAGATTGCGACAGGTGATCGCTGCATTATGGACGCCAGCGGTGCCCTCCAGTGCAAGCCCACGGCGGGCACCATAGCCGTTCTGGGTGGCGGTCGCTTCCTGTACCTCAATGCGCTGGAAGGCACGGAAAACGCTGAACTTGCGGTCATCGCCCAGTTCGGCGAGGTCTCGGTAAATGACCAATCCCGCGTTATGACTCTGGATGCGAATGACCAGCCAAGCTGGGTGAAGCCCTTGCCAAACGACGGCGGTGCCAACCCGGACGGCAATGACAGCACCACGCTCACCGGCGGGCTGCTGGATACGGCGAACAACACAGACACGAACGACGGCGCGCTATTCTGTGCTGACGTGGTGTTCCTGCCAGACGGCAGAATGATGGCGGTCGGTGGCACCGACTATTATTCCGAGCCAGGTGTCGACGGCCTGCCGGTCGGTGTTGTCGAGCTGGAGGGCCTGAAGTCCTCGCGTATCTTTGATCCAGCGAGCAACACCTGGAGCCAGAGCGGCGACATGCAGTACGGCCGCTGGTATCCGAGCCTGGTGAGCCTGGCCAACAGCGACGTATTCGTGGCCAGCGGTGTCACCAAGCTGCTCAAGCCGGTATACCCGGAAGACCCGATCCAGTCCGGTCGTAACGTCGCACAGACCGAAACTTACGATATCGAGAACGGTACCTGGAGCAACAACGGCTCAGCCGGACAGCGTTCATTGCCGCTGTTCCCGCGTATGCACCTGTTGCCGAACGGGCACGTGTATTACAACGCAGGTGGCCAGGCGTTTAACCCCTTCGGGCAGGCCTATGACCAGGCCCTGTGGAATATTGTCGGAACCTACAACCCTGAATCCAGACAATGGACCGACCTCGGTTATGCCGGCTTGCCGCTGCGGCTTAACGAGACTGGCCTGGATGCACTGAGCACCACGCTCAATCCGACCAATACCGATCCGGATCAGGTAGAGCGTCTTCTGGGTGATCTTGTTGGCGAGACCCTTGACGATCCGACGGCTGCCATCAGTCAACTGCTCGAAACGCCGGTCGATGACCAGGCACTTGAGCGGGCCATCGGCTCCGGCATGCGCGGTTCGACGTTCTCGATTCAACTTCCGTTGCGTCCGGATGCGAATGGTGGTTACCACGAGTCAGAGTTCCTCACGGCCGGTGGCGTGCCGACCTATGTTGCTGCAGGCAGCCCGGGTGGCTATCTGCCGATCTCCTCGTCGCGTATCGACACCGTCACCACCAATGGTGCTGACATGGCCTACGAGTCGCGTCTGACCGGTTCGCTCAACCAGCCGCGCTGGTATGGTTCGGGCGTGATGATGCCAGACAACAGCGTCATGGTATTCTCCGGTGGAACACGCGATGGCGTGGTGGCGACAGGTCTGGAAGGTGCAATCATTCAGTCCGAACGTTTCGACATCGAAACCGAAACCTGGAAGCCCATGGCTTCAGCCAACCGCGAACGGACCTACCATAACACGGCCGTGCTGATGCCTGACGGACGGGTTTTGATCGGCGGCCATTCCCCCATCAATACCGCCTATCTGTCGTTCATAAACATGGACGAACTGGGGTTTGCGGACTATGCCGGGCGTGACCCGTCATTTGAGATCTACACGCCGCCTTACGCCATGCGTGATGATCGTCCGGTGATCGAGAGAGCGCCTGTCGCATTGATGACCAATGGCGGTGTTTTCGACATCAAGACGGATCGATCGGATATTGACCAGGTTCTGTTGATCCGCCGCAAGGCAACCACCCACCTGGTCGACGGCGATCAGCGGACGGTAGAATTGCCGATTGTAGACCGCAACAGCAACAAGGTGAGGGTCAAGATGACCGGCAACCGTGCCGTGCTGCCAGAGGGCCAATACATGCTGTTTATCAGCTATGAATCGGATGACGGTATGCGTGTGCCTTCGGAATCCACGCCGGTCCGTGTGCTGGCCGATCCGAGTGCGACGGATAGCCCTCTCGCACAACAGCTTGAGCCGGCGCCAGCCGAGGCCGAGGGCAGCGATGACGGCCTGGTCGGTGGCCTGATTGGCAGCATTGGCAGCGGTGGCTCACTGCTGGATCCGATCTTTGACATCGGTTCAGGTGCCACCAGCGCCGTACCAACCCTGGGTCAGCTTCAGGATGGAACGCCTCAGCTGATGAACGAACTCGGGATCGCGCTCGAGGGCGGCTTCGCGGTGCTGGGGGATACCATCACCAGTCTGCCCGGGGCAACTGAGGGCCTGATCGTTGACTTCACCGATCAGGGCAGTGGCGGATGATGCGTCGCCTCAACTTTGGCCGGCCCCTTCGGGGCCGGCTTTTCGTCGCATTCTTGACGGCCACCCTGACTCTGCTGTGGGCGGTGACCGCCCACAGCCACGGCAGTGGCTCAGACGGGGATAAAGGCAGCATACGTGCCGTGCTCGATCCGATACCCCCGGCCCTCTCGGAACTGCGAGTGCAGTTGCGCAAGACCCTGGCGCCCCAGTTGCTGGTGGCAAATCCCACGGATAAGTCATTAACGATCCACGACAAAGCCGGCAGGCCCTTCCTGCGCATTGGCCCGGAACATACCGAAGGGGATCTGGGCGCGGCGGCTTTCCACCGCACCAACACGCTCATGGCGCCCGGCGCAATTCCCGCCGAAGCGTCCGGAGATCCGCGCTGGACGGTCGTTGAGGCCACACCGAACTGGGGCTGGTTCGATCTTCGGCTACGAACGGAATCGGTCGACCCGACCCATCAGGTTATTGACGCCGGTGAGCGCGCGCCTGTGGGGCAGTGGTCGATTCCGGTTCGACTGGGAGAAACCGAAAGCGTTATCTCCGGCCACTTCGAATACGTGCCCGCCCCAGCCGGCCTGGTCCAGGCGCAGGTGGTGGATATTGGTGCATTGAAAGGTCGGGCGTTGATACGCGCCATGCCCGGTAGCGCCCGCCCGGGGCTTTTCCTGTCCTATCGCGGCAATTCCCCGCTAGTGCTGATGGGCGAGCAGGACGAACCCTTCCTGCGTTTCTCCTCACGAGGTGTCGAAGCCAACCGGCACAGCCCGACCTGGGCCAGGGTCGCCCCTGCTGGCGCCCCCTCTTTCCTTGATAACCAGGCTGATGCCGAAGCGCGCTGGGCAAAGGTTTCGGATGGCCAGAGTTATGGCTGGATCGAACCACGGGCAGCCCATGCCGACATGGTTGATGACCCGACGCGCCCTGGTGTGGTCAAGCGTTGGCAGATACCGATACGCATCGGCGATAGCAGTAGTCGTATCGAAGGGCTAACCGAATGGTTCCCACGTTGAGCCGGTGGCCGGCAAGTGATCGCAGCGACGACCCACCCATGAGTGAGGCCGGCAACGGCATGACCCGCCTGCGGCAGTGGGTGCTTTCACATCCACTGCTAGCCTTTGGTGGATGGGCTGGAAGACCAGCGGGTTCCAGAGATGGATCGCGACCATATGGCTGGTAACCATGTGGCCATCGATTGCGGTGGGTTTTTCGTCTTCCTGGCACACCTGAAACAGGGCAGTGTCGCTGTCACACCGGGAGACCCGGTAGAAACCGGTGATTTCCTGGGAGCGATGGGCAATTCCGGTAACAGCTCGGAACCGCACCTGCATGCCCAAAGGGGGCTGCCCGAGGGTGAAGCCCTCGCCGGCGAGCCGGTATGGCTTACCATCAATGGGCAGTTTCCGGTGCGCAATGACAGGTTGCGACCTGGTCGGTGAGGGCCGCCGGTGAACACCGTTGGCGCAGTCCGCTGATTGATGCCCTCAGCGCCCTGAATGACTCGCGTTCCACGTCGGAATTACCCAGAGCACCAGGGCACCGAACGCTACGCCAATCAAACCGATCAACACCAGCAGCAGGTTGCTGTTGTCCAGAAGGCCGCTCTGGTAGGCCTGCACGCCCTTGAGGCAGGCACTCAGCACCCACGGCGTAAACAGTATGAGTGCGCTCCAGCCCATAAACCGTTGGATTCTGCGATCATCGTTTTTGCTGCGCATATCGTCCTCCTCGACAGTGTGTGTCAGGACGTACTCTTCAGGTCCGACATCAGATCAGGGGAGTCTCAATTGCCACGCTTGATCGCATCACCGCTTTATCTCTGCCCGGTGGCGCCCCGAACAGCTTGCGGTAGTCGCGACTGAACTGGGACGGACTTTCGTAACCAACCTGGTAGCCCACGCTCGCCACCTCCTGGTCGCTCAGCAATAGCCGGCGGGCTTCCTGCAGGCGTACCAGCTTCTGAAACTGCACCGGCGTTAACCGGGTTATATTCTTGAAATGCCGATGAAATGACGCCGGGCTCATATTCGCCATAGCTGCCAGATCAGCCACCCGAAAAGGCTGGTGATAATACGTCTGCAGCCAGGCCGTTACCTGACCAATGCGGGCAGTCTCGCTATCCTTCAGGCCGATTTTCTGCAGGGCGGGGCCCAGCTGGGAGCGTAATATACGCCAGCAGATTTCTCGGCGGAGGAGAGGTTCCAGTACTTCGCGGTCGTCCGGTTGGTCGAGCAGCAGAAGCAGTCGGGTGACAGGATCGTACAAGTCATCCGGTATTCCAGCGGTAACGAACGCCGGTTGTCCGGGGGCCCGGTAAGCAATCTCCGGATGGCTGACCACCAGCTCGGAAATCATCACCGGGTCAATCGACAAGCTCAGTGCGAGATAAGGCTTATCGGAAGCGGCTTCCACAATGCGGGAGTTTACCGGCACATTGATGGATGCCAACAGGCACTCGCCTTCTCGGTAGTGAAAGGCTGACTCCCCAACTGCCGTCACCTTGGCGCCCTGCAGCACAATGCAGAACGAGGTCTGGTAAAGGGCCCGGATAGTACCGCTGGGCTCCCGTGCTCGGGTCAGGCGCAAGCCGTTAATGGCGTTCTCTGGTCCGTGGGTGAGCCATTGCTGTTCAACCAGATCGCGGAGCCTTTTCAGGGCACGGTTATTCGTTTGCGTCGGAACGGCATTGGGCTGGGCGGACATGGGAACCTCCTGTTCTGAGACGATCATAGGGCTTCTTGCGCTAAACGTCAGTACGCCTGTTTTCAGGTTGAGAGGATTGTGCAATTACTTGCGAGTTTTTGTCAGCCGGATTGGTCGAGTGGTCGCCTAGGATGGATATACGGCCCTGCAACCGCAGGTTTTTCCATAATGACGAGGTGATCGTTTATGACAACGCCCAACCTTCCCCAATCCAGCAATGATGCCCCTTTGCGTATGCGCACACTCGGCAATTCGGGCCTGTTCGTATCGGAACTGTGCCTGGGCACCATGACCTTTGGCGGTGGTGACGACATGTGGGGGCTGATCGGCCAGTTGCAGCAGGAGCAGGCCGATGAGCTGGTGAAAACCGCCCTGGAGGCGGGCATCAATTTTATCGATACCGCCAATGTTTACAGTGGCGGTGCCAGTGAGCGCATCGTTGGCCAGTCCCTGAAGAACCTGGGTGTCCGCCGTGAAGATGTCGTGCTCGCCACCAAGGTTCTCGGCCCCATGGGCGATGGCTCAAATGCCCGGGGAGCCTCCCGGGGGCATATCATGAACGAGTGCAGGGCCAGCCTGCAGCGCCTGCAAACCGACTACATCGACCTGTACCAGATCCATGGCTTCGACCCCGCCACACCCATCGAAGAGACCCTTGAGGCACTGAATACCCTCGTTGAGCACGGACATGTCCGTTACGTCGGCCTGTCCAACTGGGCGGCCTGGCAGGTGATGAAAGCGGTTGGCATTGCCCGGGCCCGCCATCTTTGCCCGATTCTCTCACTGCAGGCCTATTACACCCTGGTGGGGCGGGATCTGGAACGGGAAGTGATCCCCATGCTGGAATCCGAGAACATCGGGCTGATGGTATGGAGCCCCCTGGCCGGCGGCTACTTGTCCGGCAAGTACGAGGGGCCGGATGTGTCTGAGGAGAACCGGCGCGCCAGGTTTGATTTCCCGCCCGTTGACCGGGAGCGGGGCAGTGCGGTGATCGCCACCATGCGGGAAATCGCCGCAGGAAAGCAGGTCGGCGGCCAGTCCGTCAGCGTGGCCCAGGTAGCGCTTGCCTGGCTGCTGCACCAGAACGTCGTCACCAGCGTCGTTATTGGCGCCAAGCGTGGCGACCAGTTGCAGGACAACATCCGGGCCGCACAGGTCCGGTTCTCTGAGGACGAGCTGGCAGCCCTGGATGAGGTCAGTCGACTGCCGGCGGAGTATCCGGGCTGGATGCTGGAGCGGCAGGGTGAGTACCGGAAGCCCAGAGAAGGGTGATTTCGGGATCTAATGTGGTTTTTCCGGAGATGGAGTCTCCGGAGAAACCATAGTTTTGGAAGACGATTGTGAAACTATTTGCGGAACACACCTCAGCTCCATTCCTGCCAGAGCTTCCACAGCCTTACTTTATGTATTTGTTCGCTTCAAGTCGTTCAGGGGCGCAAGGCAGATCTCCTGACCAGTGAGGGCGTCGGTCCGCCCGTTAATCTTCGAAGCACACGATCGTGTCACGACCCGACGCCTTGGCCTGATAAAGAGCCATATCA
This sequence comes from Marinobacter lacisalsi, assembly GCF_042651045.1. Lineage (NCBI taxonomy): Bacteria > Pseudomonadati > Pseudomonadota > Gammaproteobacteria > Pseudomonadales > Marinobacteraceae > Marinobacter > Marinobacter lacisalsi. Next base: position 12,073 of record NZ_JBHSDI010000015.1, on the reverse strand, counting down.
GCCTGGTCGAGCAATGTCTGGCCCTCAACCTCGGGAGGCTGGCCTGTCGCTATGCCCATGCTGGCGGTAATGATTGGCGCCACGGCCGATTGCTCATGGGGGATGGCTGCGGTTTCAATATCGGCTTTGAGCCTCCGGGCAAAAGCGAGCGCTCCTGCCTGGTCGGTATCCTTCAGCAGAATGAGAAATTCTTCCCCTCCAAAGCGGTACACTTTGTCGCCGGATCTCAAGGCGGCTTCCCGGAGCAATGAGGCAATCGTTTGCAGGCATTCATCACCCTGCAGGTGGCCGTAGGCATCATTGAACTGTTTGAAGTAATCGACATCGAAAACAATGATGGAAAGGGGCGTCCCCTTGTCCCGGCAATCCCTGACCCGTTCCTCGATATCCTCATCAAGATGGCGTCTGTTCTGCAAGCCGGTCAATGAATCCGTTCGAGACAGGGCCGCCAGCTTCTTTGTCTTTTCGATGTTCACCATCCGCTCGCGCTCGTAGGCCCGCTCGAAGGTTGCCAGCAGCAGGGCCGTAAAGACAAAGAGCATGGGAATATTCACCATCCAGTCGAGAAACTGCTCCTCTGCAGACAGGGTTCGGAATAGCCCTGGTTGAAAGTGGTACAGGGAGATCAGGGCCAGATTCACGCCCAGGAAAGCGGCATTCAGGGCAATTCGTTCAATGCCAGCCAGCAGGAAATTAATAAGCAGCAAAGCGACAACCGAATACACCATGCTGGGCGACATCAGGCCCGCGCTTGAAAGCCACGAGGCCGGCAGTATGACCAGACTGAGCGTATAGACGCCAACCCGATGCACCAGTTCTGTCTTGATGCGTTTGATCGCCAGCAGGCCCAGCGCGAGGCAAAATCCGCTGATGGCCATCCATTTGTAATTAAAAGAAAAATCGAACCCGCTCGCCAGGTTGGCGAGGATCGTCAGAACCGCCAGCCCGGCAAAAAAGAACATGTAAAAGAGAAAGATTCTCTCTCTGACGGAATACCGCTGCTGGAAAGCATCCACCCAGGTTTTGTCGGTACTTCGTTTCAACGGAAACCTCAACAAACTGTTATCGCCGGCGGACCTGTCGGGGGTCCCGGGCTTGAGCGTACGAAGCTGCCGCCGCTATGGTGACAAGGAGCACGAAGACCCATGATAAATGAGGGTGTACTCCGTCACGAGCGGTTTCCGGCGGGCGGGGTTTCACTCACACCCGGACCGGTCAGGACGCCAGCATCGGCATCAGCCTGGAGTCCTCAATCGCCGCTGTCCGGTGGTGAACAATGGCCTTGTAGTCAGGGCTGTCGATCATCTTCAGGAACGCGTCCAGGGAGGGGTAGCGCACCAGCAGAACCTCGTCCCATTGCGGCTCCTCTTCCGGACCAATCAGGGTGCCGGTCGGCGCCCCCGACCAGACCAGCTCGCCGCCAACCGCGTGGATGCAGCGAATGGCCCCACGTCCATATTCCTGGTAGGCGTCACGGCCACTGACACCGGGCCGTGGTTCCTCGTAGTCCGCCTGCTCGCGGAACTTCAGCAGGTTAAGCATGACCACCGGTTTACCCTTCGGGGTTTTGGCCAGGACCTCGGAAATGGCTTTGGATGTGGGGTTTATTGTTTTCATCGTGTCGATCTCCGGTTTTGTCTTTTTGATGCGGTAGTTTAACCGGGTGGCAGCCGCAGGCGAACCCCGTCCAGGCCCTGTGGAACCTGTTGTCGAACCCACCTCCGCGGGCGTTCCGGCACACCGCATAGCCGAGCGTCATAAAAGGCGTTCGTCTTGACGTACGTACTTAAAGGCGTACTATTGGTGAAAAGTTACACACTCAAGAGGTGCGTCATGACCGGAATCACAGCAACTGAGGCGCGCAGCAACCTTTATCGGTTGATTGACGAGACCGCCGAGTCCCACCAGCCAATTGTCATCATGGGTAAGCGGAACAGAGCCGTCCTGGTTTCCGAGGAAGACTGGTCTGCTATTCAGGAAACACTTTACCTGCTCTCCGTACCAGGCATGCGGGAATCTATTCGTGAGGGGATGGACACCCCCGTGGATGAATGCGATGAGGAGCCGGACTGGTGACATGGAAGTTGGTTTATACCAGGCAAGCCCAGAAAGACGCAAAGAAGCTGGCCTCAAGTGGCCTCAAACCAAAAGCCCAGGAACTGTTAGCGCTGATAGCAGAAGATCCATACCGCAAGCCGCCCCCGTTTGAAAAACTCATTGGCGATCTTGCGGGGGCCTATTCACGCCGCATCAATATTCAGCATCGTCTGGTCTACCAGGTGCTGGAGGGCGAGCAAGTGGTCAAAGTCCTCAGGCTCTGGAGCCACTACGAATAATGTATAACCAGCCGCTGTTGCCGGACAATATTACCCACCACTGCGCGGTTCAAAAACTGCCGCAGAGCGTCGTTATGTGTGCGTCACTTACAGACCATAGAAGGGAATCCCATGACCAGGCATATTGGTTCTTGCCTGTGTGGCACAGTGAAATTCGAGGTGTGCGGAGACTTCGACAGTTTTTACCTGTGTCATTGTGAGTATTGCCAGAAAGATACGGGATCTGCCCATGCGGCGAATCTATTCTCGCAGTCAGCCAAACTAACCTGGCTGGCGGGTGCAGATGCGGTGACATCCTTTACGCTTCCAGGTACTCGCCACCACAAAAGCTTTTGCAGGACGTGTGGTTCAGCATTGCCAGGCACTCAACTGACCGGTTTGCTCGTCGTTCCCGCAGGGTGTCTGGACACTGAAGTCTCTGTGTTGCCAACGGCGCACATCTTCACATCGAGCAGAGCAGTTTGGGACGGGGCGCTTGGTGACGTGCCAGAGTTCGAGGGCCTGCCAGAGTAAGCCAGGATCATATAACCAGCGGCTGTTGGCGGACGGCGATACCTTTTCGGAAGCTGAGTTGGTTGGGGTAAAGGTTATTAATGACTAAAACCCTGCCAGAGCACGCTCCGCCAGATCTGCGCCGCCCCGGCCTTGCCGGTCGGGGCAGACGGGCTCGGATTTTTGCTAGCCGTTGTCGGGAATCTCCGGCTCAACGAGCCTGGCCAGTTGCTCAAGTGATTCCTGCCATCCCAGGTAACACATTTCCACCGGAATCATGGCCGGAATACCTTCCTGGGCAATACGGATATCCGTGCCACAGGACACCGATTCGAGATCAATCGTGACCGTCATTTCACCGGCCAGGTTAGCGTCATCAAAACGGTCTGTGTGGCGGATACGCTGATTCGGTATCAGCTCAACGTACTCCACGGTGAAGGCATGCTGGCTGCCGGTACCGAAGTTGGTGAACGACATCCGGTAGCCACCACCGGTGCGGGCATCCACTGCGCCGTGGATCTTTCCGGTAAACCCGTACGGAGGAAGCCAGCGCTCCAGAGCGCTCTGGTCCGTAAACGCCTTGTAAACCCGCTCGGCCGGGGTTCTCAGAACCCGGTGCAAGTGAACCGTGCCTGTTTCTTCATTGGACATGGTAGTCTCCCTGTTATCTCGTGGGTCAGTCAGCAGACCGCTGCAAATCGACCGGCTTCTGCGGGGGAATTCCGCAACGGATCTGCTCCTGCTCGGGTAGTCGGGTGAGGCTTCCCGAGATCGACACTGAAAAAAACGGGTGCAACGGAAAATGACACCGACACAGCCCTCCTCGTACCAGACCGCCGAACACAGGAGACGCCACCTGCCGTTCCTGCCTGGTTGCGCGCCGTCTGACGATTGCCTTCCTGTCGAGGCATGAGAATAGTAACGCTTGACGTCATTAACGAGGCGCGTCATTATTAACCCATGATCATATCGTTCAGATGTAAGGATACTGAGAAGCTGGCAAGCGGACGCCGCGTCAGATGCTTCGTCAATTTTGAGCGAGTTGCCTTGAGGAAAATTCGGCAACTCCAGGCTGCGAGCCAGTTGGATGATCTTAAAGTACCGCCCGGAAATATGTTGGAGCCATTGCATGGTGACCGCCAAGGGCATCACAGCATTCGAATCAACAGGCAGTTCCGGGTTTGCTTTCGCTGGACCAAGGCTGGTGCGGAAGATGTCGAAATTGTTGATTACCATTAGGAGGGTAACTCATGCGAAACATTGAAGCTGTAACGCCAGGCGAGTTACTGAAGGAAGAGTTCCTTGAGCCGATGGGCCTTTCTCAATATCGCCTGGCTAAAGAGATTGGGGTGCCTGCCCAGAGGATCGGCCAGATTATTGCTGGAAAGCGTTCGATAACCGCAGACACGGACCTTCGACTTTGCCGCTTCTTTGGCTTGTCCAATGGCTACTGGTTGCGAGCTCAGGCAGCCTACGACACTGAAATTGCAGAAGAGGCTCTTCAGGATCAGTTGAAGAATATTCGTCCGTGGAGTGCTATATCCGGAGTCGGGCACAGCGCCTGATCAAACGGAAGAAAACGTCGCATGACTACGGAAAGTCAAAACCCCATTATCATCTATGAAGACGCCGACAAGACCGTCGAGGTGAGGCTGGACACCGCCCAGGAAATCACTGGATCAGAGTGTGTTTGGCGCCCGCCTACCCCAGTGTGGAGATCCCGCAGCACCTAACTCTTTTCTCGCGCCTTGCGGCAGGCCTGCAGCGCCTTCAGGGCATCAATTTTCAGTGGGAGTGCAAGCGCCCACTCAATGTCTGATCGGTTGACCCCGATATCCGACAGAATCCGATCCTCCTCCCTCAGCAACGGCACAAACAGGCGCCGGAAGTGGTGTCTGCGCCGGAAGATCCTCAGCCAGAACGCAACGTTTTCCAGAAAGGCCAGTGGCGGCGTTGCCGGCATATAGAGATCAAGCTCGGGTGGCTTCACCGGGGAATCCGGGCTCAATTGCGGGCGTTGAAACTCTGATTGGTTGCCCATTTGAAGTTCTCCTTACCCGTTATGGAAGAAGCCCGGCGGGTCTGCCGGGTACGTTTCTCAAGCATGCAATCTCACTTTTGATCAGACAAACGAAAAGATTTAACATCTGGGTTAAGAAAAACTGAAAGGTAAGCTTATGGACCGTTCAAATCCGGTGATCAGTCGTGAAGCCCTTCCCCTGCTGGATACCGATGTGCTGAGAAGTTTCGTGGCGATTGCCGAAAGCGGCAGTTTTACCAGGGCTGCCAAGCAGGTTTTTCGTACGCCCTCGGCGCTGAGCATGCAGATCAAACGCCTTGAGGAAATCCTGGGGCATGTCCTGTTCGTGCGGGAAGCCCGCCACGTGCGGCTGACGCCTGAAGGTGAAGTGTTGCTGGGCTATGGCAGACGACTGCTGCGGCTGAATGAGGAGGCGATACAGCAGTTTCTCACGCCAACCCTGGAAGGCCGGGTCAGTTTTGGGACCTCGGATGATGTGGGTAGCCGTATCCTGCCGGGGGTGCTCGCGCAGTTTGCGCGGTCCTGGCCGGCGGTGCAGGTAGACGTGATGGTGGGCTCAAGCCAGCAGAACCTGGACCGTCTGGATGCCGGGGACCTGGATATGGTGCTGATCACCATCGGAAACGAGGGCCAGCAGTGGCGGGGGGAAGTCGTACATACGGAACCTCTGGTGTGGGCAGGGCGCGAAGGAGGCATCGCCGCCAATCGTTCACCCCTGCCTGTGTCTCTGGCGAACCATGGCTGTGCCTGGCGCCGGATGGCCCTGAATGCCCTGGATGAAGCCCATATGTCCTATCGCGTTGCCTATACCTGCGACAACTGTTTCGGCCAGGAGGCAGCCATGCTGGCGGACCTGGCGGTAGCCCCTTTTCCGGCCAGCCTTGTGCGGCCACCCATACGGAAACTGGACCGGGAAGGCCTGCCGCCGCTTGGGGACTACCAGATCGCCCTTGTGCGTAGTGGTAGCAGTCCGGTGCATGATGCCCTGGCCGGTCACGTGAAGGAGGCGTTTGCTGATTTGAGGTGAAAGGGGCTCGGTGCCTTGCAGAATAACTGCCCCCCAGAAAATAAATCTGTCCCGGTTTCGCTGCTAACCGACCCGCAGGCGCAGCCCGGCCGCACTGACCCTGCTGGTGGCCGAATCCGGTCCGGCCAACAAGGAGACTATGGATCGCCTGACCACGAATATGCTTGTAAAGAAAAACGGGTAAGCGACGCTGAGACGTAACCGCGGGGTCCGTAAATTGTCTGATTTCCACAGGCAGAGGTTGACGTATGTTTGATAAATACTAAAATTGTCAACCATTCCTCATCCATTCTAAGGAATAGAACCATGTTGCATGACCGACTGCGTCGTGCGCGTGTCCTGAAAAATATGTCCCTTCAACAAGTTGCCGATCAACTGGGGGACATCTCCAAACAGGCTCTGTCGAAATACGAACAGGGCAGGGATGCGCCCAACTCCACCCGTCTGATCCAGCTTGCGGATGTGCTGGAAGTGAATCCGGAATATTTCTTCCGCTCGGACTCTGTGGAGCTGGGGGAGGTGGATTTCCGGAAACACTCAGCGTTTGGCAAGAAACAGCAGGAAGCCGTCAAGGAACAGGTGCGGGAGCACCTCGAGCGATACCTGGCGGCGGAAAACCTGTTCGAAACCGGAACCGGGGATAAAGGCTTTGCACAATGGCAGGAACGCTTTCCGGTGTCCAATGTTAGCGATATTGAAAAGGCTGCTGAAGACCTGCGACAGGCGTGGAACCTTGGCACCAATCCCATCGCCAACCTGACCGAAACCCTCGAAGAGAACGGCATCAAAGTGGTCGGCCTTGAGGCTCATGAAAAGTTCGATGGCCTCTGCGCTGTCGTCAACAATGGAGCCGATGCCGTCATCGTCAGCAACACCGCTCGCCCTGGCGAGCGGCAGCGCTTCAACCTGGGGCACGAGCTGGGCCACCTGGTTATGAGCCTGCCGGCAGACGTCCATGGCACCCGTGATGAGGAGAACTGGTGTCACCGGTTTGCCAGCGCGTTCCTGTTCCCCAGAAAGCAGGTCAGGGAGATCTTTGGCGAGCACCGCAAGCGGGTATTGTTCAATGAATTCCTACTGGCGAAGGAAGAATGGGGGATCTCCATCCAGGCCATCCTGCGGCGCCTTTACGATCTCGGAATCGTTCAGCAGCGCTTCTATCAGGATACTTTCCGGCAGTGGTCCATGAGAGGCTTCAGGAAGAATGAGCCAGCACCACTGAAGCCGGAAAACTCCTATCGACTCCGGCAGCTGGTGTACCGCGCGCTTGCCGAGGGACTGATAACCCCGTCCCGGGCAGCCGAACTACTGGGCCAAAGCCTGGAAGAAATCGAAGATATCATGGCCAACGGACAGGCGGGTGAAGGCAAGGATGCCAGCGAAAATTCTCGTTTCTGATACCAATATCTGGATCGACCTCCATCGTAGTGGCCTGCTCGAAACAGTGTTTGAGCTTCCGCACCAGTTCGTAACCACGGATTTCGTATGGCGGGAGCTGCGTAAACCGCCCGGTCAGCAACTCACAGAGCTGGGGCTGACCATTGAAACTATCGATGGCGAGCAGACCGCTACGCTGTTTCAGCTCCGTCAGTCCCTGAACAATTCCTCCCTGGCGGACGTCTCCTGCTATTTCGTGGCCAGGGAGATGGGCTGGACACTGCTGACCAACGACGGTGCACTGAGGAGGTCCGGTCGCGAAGCTGAGCTGGATGTCCGGGGCGTGTTGTGGATTCTTGATGAACTGGAGCATTGCGACATATGTTCAGGTTTCCGGCTGGCGGAGGCTCTGGGAGCGATGTTGGACGCTGGTGCACGATTACCTGGTACTGAATGTCGGCAGCGTCTAGGTCGGTGGGGCACTCAGGTAACAGACCAGTAGCGGTGACCCCGCGTAGTGTATGGGGTACGGGCTGCATTGTTTGGCAACGAGGAAAAGCTGAGTGTAAGCTGAGCCGCCAACACATGCGGGTGTGACCTAATGCTGAGCTTCGAGTCTAACTTAGGGCAAATGGGTGTCCCGGTTTCTCTATGTCTGCTCACGCGGCATCAGGTCAGTATGCAACCCCTGGTGCGCTGTTGTCAGATCGACAACCCGGTTGCGACCCTGTTTTTTGGCAGCGTAAAGCGCATTATCAGCACGGTGCAGCACCGCACTCCAATCACTGTCACCCGCACAGTAATGGGCCACCCCGAAACTCGCTGAAAGGGTTACGCTGATATCATCATTAAGCGTAATCTGAGTTGCTTCTGTCGTTGCTCTGATTTGCTCCGCAACCTGTAGTCCTTGTTCGGTATTGTTGTTAGGCAACAGTAAAACGAACTCTTCGCCACCAAAACGCGCCACCACATCGTGCTGCCGTATTCTGTCTTGGAGAATGGCAGCAAAGCGCCTCAACACCTCGTCACCGATATGATGGCCGTGCTGGTCGTTTATTTTTTTAAAGTGATCCAGGTCGCACATGATAATGGCGAAAGTAGTCCCCGAACGCAGCGCACGGCTGAACTCGATATCACAACATTCGTCGAATGCCCGCCTATTGTAGATCCCCGTCAAAGGGTCAATGCGAGCTATGTCTGAGAGCTCATCCTGCAGCTCATCGGAAGACATCCATATAGTGCAAAACGATGACAAAATAACCAGAAACTCACCGGCAATAATCGCCAACGCACTAAGAAACCCGGCATTCATGAAATCATCAGGCGGTATTTCATAAAACGACCAAATGAAACGGAAGATAAAGAAGGCGCCCACCAGCAAAAACATAGCGATAAGCATTCTGGCGACCATCCGATTATGGATTTCACGGTGTTGCAACAACCCGCTGGCACCAATAAAACAGGCCGCTGCAAAGACGATAGAGAAAGCCTGTATGCGCAGGTTTACATCTGGCGTATGAAAGGTATAAAAATACATGACTGCTGCAAGCAGCACCACCAGTATTGGGCTCAGCCAACGCTCAAAACGCAGAGAGATACCGATAAATTTAAAGAGTCCTCTGTAGATCAGCACTACACCGATAACGATCGCGATGTTGGCAAGCACGATGGAGGCGAAATCATGAATAAAATGACGTAGGCCGAGCAGCACACCGCCACCACCAATCAGGAAATAACCGGTACCTATGGTTTTTATACCGGAGAACTTGGGATGCTCTCTTGAATAGGCAAACATGCCCAGACCGAACACCAGGCTAAAAAGCATCAATGTCAGGCTGAGGGTGCGAAAATCGAGCTGAATAGACATGGGCTTTCCTGTAAACGTACGCCAGCAGCGCCCAGCGCCTTATAAAGGCGCAGTGTAGCCTTTAATCCGGCTCCATGCAGCTTGTGAATGGGGGGCTATCGCGGCACGGAGCTCACCTCGGGGCGCCAGATCGCCCTGGTGCGCAGTGGCAGTAATCCGGTGCATGATGCCCTGGCCGGTCACGTGAAAGAGGCGTTTGCTGATTTGAGGTGAAAAGGGCCCGGTGCCTTGCGGAATAACTATCCCCAAAATAAATCAGTCCCGGTCTCTGGTTTCACCCTGACTGCCCCAGCATTGCGTTGTCGACCCCTGACCCCTAGAATAATTTTGTGTTGCAGGATAGCAACGCCCAACCCTCTACAAGGAAGTGACATCCTATGCGAACCGTCGAGCTATCCCGTTCCCCGGAGACGCAGCCACTTGGCCCTCTTCAGGGCATATGCTGCATTGCCCCAGGCGAGTCAATTTCCGGCACTCTGTTTTTTGGCGGCGCAGGCATTGATGGCAGCTATATTCAGAGCATTGTTTCGGAAATGCACGATGCCGGCATTGAGAGTGCTGTCTTCGTAGACCGGGATAAATGGTCTGGTGGCACCGTGCTTGATGCGCTGGTAGGCGTCCGCTTTGCCAGGGAATTCGATCCCAATTTCCCGCTCCTGTTACGGGCCAACTCCCGGCCTGCCGAGCAATTCAATCTGGTCGGTTACTCCTATGGTTCCCTGCTGGCTGCTCAGGTCGCAGCCAAATATGGCCTGAAAGGCACGACCGTCTACCACCTGGTCCTGATCGGCGCACCTATAAGCCAGGCCTTCCTGAATCTTCTGAGGAAAGCCCCAGCTATCAAGAAGATTATAGTGATGAACCTCGACGAGCACGGCGACCCCATATACGCCGGCATGCCTTACCATGAAGTTGCTTCATCCTCTCCGTTACTGGGGTACCAGATGACCCGGCAGGAAGGCCACTTTTATTATTCCGTGGATGGCGAAACCGGTAAGCGGAGGCACGGGGAATTGGCCAGGTATCTCTATGAACAGGGTTTGAGATGACATCACAGAAAGCGGACACCAAAACCGTACTTGCTGGCCTGCTTCTGGGCTGGCTCGCTGTAGGGGGGATGGGTCTGACCAACGCCTTCGTGTTCTGGGCAAATTGGTCGTTCATCGTGTCAGGCAACGGTGCTGGCGTATTCAGCGTGGTGTTCTACGTCTTTGCCTTGATGCTCACTGGGGTGGTCTGGTCAATCTCGTTCTGGCTCTACAGGAACAAGGCTTTGGCGATTCTGTACTGGCTTGTCTGCCTGGCACCGTTGCCGGTTTTCCTGTTCTTTCCCGTGTGGTTTCAGGCTCCAAGCCTGTCGTAACCACTATGAACTATAAAGAGTTTTCAGAGGCCTGTCGGCCCGTCCCAGATGAAGGTCAACGCCTTGAGGTTATTCAATTTGATATGTGCAATTGCAATTCCAGTCACAGCTCTGGCCAGTGATCAGGGGCGAAACTTGAGGGAAGTTATTGACTGGCTGATGTTTTCTACCTAATTTGTGGAGAAAAGTTTAGGAAGTTCGCAGCGGAAACGACGGGCCCAGCTCCTATGGAGAAAACAGATCTGAAGATCATGTAGCCAGCCTCCCATAGCCGATCATCCGGAGGGTGAACTTTCCACCGAAAAGCTGCGACAGCTGATTGAGCTGAAGTACCACAGCCTGGGTGACGCGGCCCGAGAACTGGGCCCGGCAGGCGAGATCCGGGAGGTCTTTGTGGGGTTTCAGCAGCACCTTTACTGATGAATGGCTCGACCCGTGAGCCGGCTGGCTCTGTTTGCACAAAATACAAGAAAACGGAAAAGTACCGGGATCCGAAGATAGAATGGCCTTATCCCATCCGCTTTCTTGAAGTGTCTACTGCGAATTCATAGGCGGTTCTTCCAAGGTGCTTAAATATTGCGAGGCTTGCTCAAACCCTTCGTCATCGAAGTGTTCATGGAGTATGTAGCGGAGTTTTGGGTCTTCACAGTGAGCCGGATTCCGAACCCATACGTCGTTAAACAACGCCTTGCGGATATTGAGTACGCGGTTTTCACACTCGGTGAAGCCTGCTTCCCGGAATCGGTGTTCCCAAACGGGATTGATGAACCAATTGCCAGCTACGATTAGAAAAATCCCCAGGAACATAATGCCTGCCAGAGCGCTCTGGATTTTCAAAACAATGCGTGGGAGATCGCATTTCAATATGTCTTTGAAAAGAAGGTGGATGTTTAGGATAAGCAGTATCGGGAGGAGCCCTACCCACATGAAATACAAAGAGTTCATCTGAGTACTGAAAACAATAAGTTCGTTTTGCTCTTGGATCTGAGCTTGCCAGTACTCGATTTCTCTCTTGTAGGTGAAGTGGGTTAGTGCACCTACTCCTAAGATCATGCCATTCGTAATAAGGCCGAGCAGCATACGATTCTGAGGGACAGGCCATTCATTATTGCTGGGCATGTATTTACCTGATATTAAAAGGAGAAAAACTTCTGAGGAAGTCGTCAACTCGCTGTTTTACGAGATTTACAGTTCCCTCCACAACGACTTCGCTAGCGGATTTCATAGTGCAGTAGGCTGCATCCTCCGCTCTCTGAACTTGATAGTCGAAATAGGCTTTCGGATTGCCCAGTAATGATATTGAACGATGGAAGATGGCGCTGGCGTCTTCAGCAAACTTCCTGACGTCACTTGGTGTAATGTTCATCAGCACGTAGCCGACGCCCAAGGCAATGACAAAGCCTGCAGCGCTAGCTACGACTGCCATGCCTGTAGCTGCAGCTAGTCCTGCACCTACGAAGTAGCCTGGGTAATCCCCCCATTTTTAGCGGGGTTCAAAAGTAGACCTCAGGCCATGATGGCCAACTTCTGTTGAGGAGTAATTCCCCCGAGTCCCATATTGGGTCGTTCG
>NZ_JBHSDI010000014.1:0-70289 GCF_042651045.1 Marinobacter lacisalsi | reverse complement strand
TAGTGCCTGAAGCGGGGCATGGGACGGGTCCTTGTCGGCCTGCGATGAGTCAATGCTACCAAACCCGGAGCGAGGTTTTCGGGACTTTTTCTACAGCCTCAACGCCTACAGCACGCGCGGCTGCGGAATGGAGGCGCAGCCGCAATGTAGCAGCCGTCGCCGTGACTGTATTGGTTATGCGCGGCCGACATCATATTTGCTAAACAGTAGGTCCATTTCCTTTTCGAGCAGCAACTGATTGCAGCGCTTTAGCCATCCATAGAGCTCAAGGAGTGAAAGTACAGTGGCTTTTTTGGACTCGAAATCATCTCCCAGATGAAGCCCTTCAAGGGATTGTTTCCTGCTTGCCAGACGCTCAAACTCCTCCATGCCTTCCAGCTTTTTGGACCTCATATCTCGAAGAGTAAGACTGATCTCAAAGGGAGCTGCATCCAAGTGCAGTTGTGCAATTGAATCGAATCCCGAAACCATATTCTGGATACTCTCATCGCCTTCATCTGTACGAGCTGCCGCATTCACTCCCAAAACCTGACCGAGAGTATTTGATAGCTCGTTGTAGCTTTCTGAAAGTTGTTTTTGCTTATCCTTGTAGTAATCAAAAAGATGCTGCCTGGCTGCGAATTCATTAGCTTCTCGTATTTGTGCAAGAGTCGCTTTGAACTGGAGCGATGCAGCGAAATAAGCAGCACAGCCAGCGATCAAGGCTGGACCAAGAATTTTAACTCCTTCTGAGATCAGCTCAGCTAAAACCGGATCCATGACCTCGTCCCCTTGACGCATAACGCTCGCAGCATGCGCGCCCACGGAATGGCGCCGAAGGCGAAATGTAGTGGGCGTCGCCGTGCCTGCACTTGTTATATGGTTTAGTCTCGAAGACCGTGTTCATAGTGGTAATGCTCTTGCGAGGCCGAGGAAAAGCTACCCACAAACGCGGGGTCATCCCTTTTGGCATCAAGTGTATCTGGGGCCATATTATGTGAGTCAGACTCAATAGCCCAATCGAGCACCCCACTATTGACCGGTGTTTTCGTGAGTACGCCAGTGAGACGATTTTGATAGATCCACGCTTCTGCAGCATCCAACTCCGTGAATGCCCCGCCGACAAAGCGACCACCCTCGCCATAAAACAGCCAAATTTCGCTCAACTGGTTTCCTCGTGCATATAACAGCTAATTCTACGAACGCGTTCGTATAACACACATTCGTATAACTCCAGGATCAGGTCGCCCGAGTACCAAATAAAAAACCACAAATTCAGCACTTTAAAGGCGACGCCACGGCTACCGCAGGAGTTATACGCCCCTGTCCTAGCCACTCCCGTGTACTTTCGGGGGCGTATAACTCCAACGCCCCATCTTTTCCTTTCAACCATATCAGATAGTTATCGCTTTTTCCCCGCCGAGGTAGGGACTTTTGCGAACGCGTTCGCTGAACTCCGAACGACAGGGATTCTGCGCATGTAGGTATGCCCAGAGCATGACAGGCACGAAAGCAGCTATTCAGAAGCTTTCCAGGTATTTCAGGGGCAGGGCGGTGGAGTCGATGACCCGCCGTAGCACAAAGCTTGAATGAACGCCGCTGACCCCGGGTATGCGGGTGATCTGGTTGAGCAGGAAATGGTGGTAGTGATCCATGTCCGGCACCACCACTTTCAGCATATAGTCGGCGTCCTGGCCGGTGATCAGGTAGCACTCCTGTACTTCCGGGTACTGGGCTACCTGTTGCTCGAAGGCTTCGAAGCGTTCCGGGGTGTGCCGGTCCATGCCGATCAGGATAATGGCGGTCAGGGACAGGCCCAACTTCTTGTGGTCCAGCACGGTCACCCGCTGACGGATAATGCCGGCCGCCTCCAGTGCCCGCACCCGGCGCAGGCAGGGGGAAGGGGACAGGTCAACGGCTTCGGCCAGCTGCTGGTTGTTGAGGCTGCCATCCCGTTGCAGGGCATCCAGGATGCGCCGGTCGGTGCGATCGATCTTGTGCGGGCTCTGGCTATTTGGTGGCATATAATTGCTCATTCGTGATGTTAAAGGGCTTATCCTGCCTTTATTCTTGGGCCTTGCAGCCAAAAAAGCAATTAAATTCTGGCTAGCCTGCGTTATCATGGTCTTATATCAAAACCGACGTTGCTCCCAGTAAAAAGGACACCATCATGGCTTTCGATCACAGCAAGTACATCCCCTTCCAGCCGGTTCGCAAGACAGACCGCCGCTGGCCGGACCAGGTTATCGAACAGGCGCCCACCTGGTGTGCCGTCGACCTACGGGATGGTAACCAGGCGCTGGTGAAGCCCATGACCGTGGCCCAGAAGCAGCGTCTGTTCGATTTGCTGGTGAAAGTTGGTTTCAAGGAAATCGAGATTGGCTTTCCGGCCGCCAGCCAGCCGGATTTCGATTTCTGCCGCAAGCTGATCGAGGAAGACCGTATTCCTGATGATGTGCGCATTCAGGTGCTCACCCAGGCTCGGCCCGAGCTGATTGAGCGTACCTACCAGGCCCTGGAGGGGGCAAAGCGCGCCATCGTGCACGTGTACAACTCCACCTCCACCGTGCAGCGCGAGCAGGTATTCGGCATGGACCGCGAGGGCGTTAAACAGATTGCGGTCAACGGCGCAAAACTGGTGAAGGAGATCGCGACCCGTTACCCGGACACCGACTGGACCTTCCAGTATTCGCCGGAGAGCTTCACCGGTACCGAGCTGGCCTATGCGGCAGAGGTGGTGGACGCCGTCACCGAGGTGTGGCGCCCGGACCTGGGCCAGAAGGTGATCATCAACCTGCCGGCTACGGTGGAAATGGCCACACCCAATGTGTTTGCCGACCAGATCGAGTGGATCTGTGACAACATTCAGCGCCGGGAGCACCTGAGCATCAGTGTGCACACCCACAACGACCGGGGTTGCGGCGTGGCTGCGGCAGAGCTGGCGGTGATGGCCGGGGCCGACCGGGTGGAAGGCACCCTGATGGGTAATGGCGAGCGCACCGGCAACATGGACCTGGTGACCATGGCCATGAACCTGTACAGCCAGGGCATCGACCCGAAAGTGGATATGTCGAACATGGCCGAGATCACCGATGTGGTGGAGGCCTGCACCGAGATCTCCACTCATCCGCGCCACCCCTATGCGGGCGAGCTGGTGTTCACCGCGTTTTCCGGCAGCCATCAGGACGCCATCCGCAAGTGCCTGGCCTATCGCAAGCCGGACGACAAGTGGAACGTGGCCTACCTGCCCATTGATCCCCGGGATCTGGGCCGCCGCTACGAAGAGGTGGTGCGTATCAACAGCCAGTCCGGTAAGGGCGGCGTGGCCCACGTCCTCGAGCGGGACTACAAGATCAGCCTGCCACGCTGGCTGCAGATCGAGTTCAGCCAGTGCGTGCAGAAAGAGGCGGAAACCAATGGCGGTGAGATCGACTCCCACACCATCCACCGCCTGTTCGAGGAGCGTTACCTGGCGGTGGACGAGGGCTGGTCACTGTCTACCTACGACCTGCACCGGGATGAGGAAGGTGTCAATGCCACCGTCAGGTTTGGCAAACCGGCGATCGAGCTGAAGGGCCATGGCCTTGGCGCGGTGGAAGCCGTGGTCGCGGCACTGCAGGACCGGTATGGCATGGCCCTGGCGGTGGAAGCTTACGATGAGTTTGCGCTGGGCGAGGGCACCAACGCCAATGCCATGGCCTGCATTCGCATCGTGGTGGATGGTGAGGTCCACAGTTCCGCGGCCCTGGCGGAGGATACAACGTCGGCGACCTTGCAGGCGCTGCTGTCAGCGGTGGCGAACCATGTGGCTGTGCCGGTGGGCGCGGAGGCAGCAACTGCCTGAGCTGGCTCCAGCGTTACGCAGTAGGTCAGCGAATTAACCGCACGGGACACCAGACGCAGGAAAGCCGGCAGTTGCCGGCTTTCCTTGACTGTTCCCAAAGCCCGTGAGGGGCAATGGGCGGAGCCCATAACCTTACATCGGGGTTACGTTTTCCGCCTGGGGTCCTTTCGGGCCCTGGGTAACGGTGAACTGGACCTGCTGGCCTTCGGCCAGGGTCTTGAACCCGCTTGAATTGATTGCACTGTAGTGAACGAAAACGTCACTGCCGCCGTCCTGGGCGATAAAGCCAAAACCCTTGGACTCGTTGAACCATTTTACGCTGCCGGTTTTTGTATCAGACATTGATCTTTCCTGTGTTTCTGAACGTTGCGCCCTCACGGGACTTTTTCTGTGTGCCGGTGGTTGTATAACACGCCAACACAGTTTTGCTGGGGATAGGGCAGTTGTACTGAGGGAAGGGGTAACTGAACGCCTGAAAGCAGACCGTTGCAACACATTCACTAAATACCGCTGTCTTTCCACAGCAATTTCAGTATAGACCGACTTCCGGGGGCGTCAAAGATTTTTTGAAGTCCTTGAGCCACCCCCGTTTTCAGAGAAAAAAACAGGCGTCTGTCACGCATCTGACATATTCCTGTGAGTTGGTCAGCGGCGAATTTGCTGGTCAATCTCCTGCAATATGGCCGGGTCGTCGATGGTCGATGGGGCTGACCATGGTTCCCCGTCGGCAATCTGCCGTATCACCCGTCGCAGGATCTTGCCTGACCGGGTTTTCGGCAGCCGTTCCACCACGATGGCCCGCCGGAAGCAGGCGATGGCACCGATCTTGTCCCGCACCATTTCCACCAGCTCTTCCTCCAGTTCCTCGGGGTCGATGGTGGCGCCGTCTTTCAGCAAAACCAGCCCCAGGGGAACCTGGCCCTTCATTTCATCGCTGGCGCCTACCACACAGCATTCGGCAACCGCAGGGTGGGCTGCGACGACCTCCTCCATCTCGCCGGTGGACAGGCGGTGGCCGGCCACGTTGATCACGTCATCGGTCCGCCCCATGATGAAGACATAGCCGTCTTCGTCCACGAATCCGCCGTCGCCGGAACTGTAGTACCCCGGAACAGGATCCAGGTAAGTCTTGCGGAAACGCTCGTCGTCGCCCCACACGGTGCTCAGGCACCCCGGCGGCAATGGCAGTTTCACCGCAACCTGGCCCTGTTCTCCATGGGGCATGGGGCGCCCGGCCGGGTCGACCACCTGAACATCAAAGCCAGGAGAGGGCAGGGTGGCCGAGCCGGGTTTGGTCTGCATCTCCTGGATGCCCACCGGGTTGCAGCAGATGGCCCAGCCGGTTTCCGTCTGCCACCAGTGGTCCAGTACCGGCAGGCCGGTATGCTCGATCAGCCAGTCGTAGGTCGGTGGATCCAGCCGCTCACCGGCCAGGAAAAGGCGCCGCAACGAGCTGATATCGTAGTTTGCCAGCAGGTCCGCTTCCGGATCTTCCTTGCGCACGGCCCGGAAGGCGGTCGGGGCGGTGAACAGGTAGTTCACGCCGTGCTCCTGCACGACGCGCCAGAAGGCGCCGGCATCCGGCGTCTTGACCGGTTTGCCCTCGTAGAGAACGGTGGTGCAGCCCATGAACAGCGGGGCGTAGACAATATAGCTATGGCCGACGACCCAGCCCACGTCCGACGCCGCCCAGAATACGTCTCCCGGCTTTGCGCCATAGACCAGTTCCATGCTGTAGCGCATGGCGACGGCATGACCACCGTTGTCGCGCACCACGCCCTTGGGCTTGCCGGTAGTGCCGGAGGTATAGAGGATATACAGCGGGTCGGTCGCAGCCACGGGTACCGGGTCAACCGGGTTGGCTTTGGCCATTTCGGTATCCCAGTCCAGGTCGCGCCCGGGGGTCATGTCGGCGATCACCTGCGGACGCTGTAACAGGATGCAGCGCTCCGGTTTGTGCTCGGCCTCTTCAATGGCCTTGTCCACCAGCGGTTTGTAGGCAATAACCTTGCTGACTTCGATGCCACAGGAGGCCGTTACGATGGCTTTGGGCCTGGCATCGGTGATCCTGACCGCCAGTTCGTGGGCGGCGAACCCACCGAATACCACCGAGTGAATGGCCCCCAGGCGGGCGCAGGCCAGCATGGCGATCACCGCCTGCGGCACCATGGGCATATAGATGATGACCCGGTCACCATGGCCGACGCCCTGAGCCTTCAGCACACCGGCAAAACGGGCCACCTGGTCGGTCAGTTCCCGGTAGGTATAGCTCTGCTTGGTCCCGGTGACCGGTGAGTCGTAGATCAGGGCGTTCTGGTCACCGCGACCGGCGCGGATGTTGGCGTCCAGGGCCACATCACTGGTATTGATCAGGCCATCGGGAAACCATTCGCCGTGGCCATTATCCTTTGCTTTCCAGATGTTTTCCGGGGGGCGGATCCAGTCGATGGCAGTGGCTTTCTCTCGCCAGAACGCCTCGGGCTGGTCCACGGAACGGCGGAACTCCGTTTGGTAATCCATAGGGGCACCTCGTCAAATGGTATCGTTGTTGTTTTTTTACACGATAGGGTTCCGACTGTAAGGCATCTGGTGGTGAGCGGAAGTAGACCAAAGGCTAACCGGGCGCACGTGCGGCTCGCCCGCGCTGCGCAGGTATGTAGATTGAGGCGGGATATTGGCGTTCGGTCAGGGCGTCTGGCCGGATTCGGTATGAACGGAGGACACAGTGGCATCCACCGTTCCTTTGGCCAGTTTTGCCTGAATACGGTCTCCCGGTGACAGGCTGGCGGGATCGCGCACCACGGTCTGGTCGTCACTGGAGACGATAGCGTAGCCCCGCCCGAGGGTGGCCAGGGGGCTAACGGCATTGAGGGTGCGGGCCGCGGCTTCCAGTTGCTGGTTGCCGGTTTCCAGCTGTCGTTTCAGGCTCGCCTGCAGTCGCTCGCCGAGTTGCTGTACCTTCTGGCCCTGTTCACCGATCTGGCGGGAGGGTCGGTGGGCCATCAGGCGCTGCGCCAGGTGGTTGCTGTGGGTGTGCTCTTTCGCCAGTCGCTGCCCGATGGCGTGGCGGAAGCGCAGCTCCACATCGTCCAGGCGTTGGGCCTTTTCCTGCAGCTGCTGGCGTGGGTCACGCAGTCTTGCAGCAATCTGATCCAGCCGTATGTTCTGTTGCCGCAGTTGGCGGTTGGCAGCGCTGATCAGTCGTTGACGGGTCTCGGCCAGCCGGGCGACCCAGGCGGACTGGTCTGGCGAGATTTTTTCGGCCGCGGCGGAGGGGGTAGGCGCCCTCAAGTCAGCCACGAAATCGGCTATGGTGACGTCCACCTCGTGACCTACGGCACTGACGGTGGCAATCGGGCAGTTGGCGATGGCCCGGGCCACGGCTTCCTCGTTGAAGCACCAGAGGTCTTCCAGTGAGCCGCCGCCGCGACCGATGATCAGTACGTCGGCCTGGTTGTGGCGGACGGCCCGGTTGATGGCGTCCACGATGCTGGCGGTGGCCGCCTGGCCCTGTACTGCGGTCGGGTAGAGGGTGACCGGAATACCGGGGCAGCGGCGTGCCAGCACAGTCAGGATGTCATGAATGGCTGCGCCCGTGGGGGAGGTGACCACGCCGATATGGCGGGGCGTATCCGGGATGGGCTTCTTGCGCTCCACCGCAAACAATCCCTCTGCCTGCAATCGGGCCTTGAGGGCGTCGAAGGCCTGTTGCAGCGCGCCGAGCCCGGCCGGTTCCAGGTGCTCCACAATGATCTGGAAGTCACCCCGGTTCTCGTACAGACTGACTTTGCCGCGGATGCGCACCTGGTCGCCTTCCTTCGGAATCTCCCGCAGGCGCTGATTGAATCCCCGGAACATGGCGCACCGCACCTGGGCCCTCTGGTCCTTGAGAGAAAAGTACCAGTGACCGGAAGAAGGCCGGGACAGACTGGAAAGCTCACCTTCCACCCAGGCCTGCATGAAACTGCTCTCCAGCAGGTGCCTGGCCTGGCGGTTCAGTTCGGAAACGGTCAGCGAACGGGGGCGAAGGGTCTGGGAGGAATCAGGGTACATCTCTGTCTCGTCTGGGCTCGTCGAAGTCCGTAGGGCGCCGGAAATCACCATGTTATCAGAACCTTCTCGTTCACCATACGGGTTTTCCGAGAAGGTGAAGCATCAAAAACGACGAAAATTCAGCAAGATGCACTCTGAGGGCGATTGTGGTGCGGTTTACTGCAGCGCCCGCGGCACTTATAATAGTTCGATTAAGGTGACCGGTTCCGTTGAACGCCGAAGCAACGGCGCCGGGCCTATACACAGTTTGTCCAGAAGGCGGGTCCCAATGTTGCGAATAGCCGAAGAAGCCCTCACGTTTGACGACGTTCTCCTGATGCCGGGTTACTCCAGCGTGCTGCCCAGGCACGTAGACCTGAAGACCCAGCTGACCAAGGGCATTACCCTCAACGTTCCGCTTTTATCAGCCGCCATGGATACGGTTACCGAATCCGAGCTGGCCATTGCCATGGCCCAGGAAGGCGGTATCGGTATCATGCACAAGAACATGACCGTTGAGCAGCAGGCTGCCGCCGTGCGCAAGGTCAAGAAGTTCGAGAGCGGGGTGGTCAAGGATCCCATCACGGTTTCCCCCTCCAATACCGTTCGTGAGCTGGTGGACATTACCATGGCCAACAGCATCTCCGGCCTGCCGGTAGTGGACGGCAAGGACCTGGTGGGCATTGTCACCGGTCGTGATATCCGCTTTGAAAGCCGCATGGATACCCGGGTGGCCGATATCATGACCCCCAAGGATAAGCTGGTCACGGTCCGCGAGGGGGCCGACCTGGAAGAGGTCAAGGAACTGCTGCACCGCAACCGTATCGAAAAGGTGCTGGTGGTCAACGAAGAATTCGAACTGCGCGGCCTGATTACCGTCAAGGATATCCAGAAGGCCAAGGATTACCCGTTGGCCTGCAAGGATGACCAGGGGCGCCTTCGCGTCGGTGCGGCGGTCGGCACCGGCGGCGACACCGAAGCTCGTATCGCAGCGCTGGTGGAAGCCGGCGTCGACGTCATTGTGGTGGACACCGCCCATGGCCACTCCGCAGGCGTCATCGAGCGTGTTCGCTGGATCAAGGAAAATTACCCGCAGGTGGACGTGATCGGCGGCAACATCGCCACCGCCGACGCCGCCATTGCACTCGCTGATGCCGGCGCGGATGCTGTCAAGGTTGGTGTGGGCCCGGGCTCCATCTGTACCACGCGGATTGTTTCTGGTATCGGCGTACCGCAGATTACCGCCGTTTCCAACGTGGCCGCCGCCCTCAAGGATCGTGGCATACCGCTGATTGCCGATGGTGGTATCCGTTTCTCCGGTGATATTGCCAAGGCCATCGCCGCCGGCGCCTATTGTGTCATGGTGGGTGGCCTGCTTGCGGGCACTGACGAGTCTCCGGGTGAGGTGGAGCTCTTCCAGGGCCGGAGCTACAAGGCCTATCGTGGCATGGGCTCCATCGGTGCCATGGGGCAGGGCTCCAGTGACCGTTACTTCCAGGATGCCAGCGAAGGCGTCGACAAGCTGGTACCGGAAGGCATCGAGGGTCGTGTTGCCTGCAAGGGCCCCATGCGCAATATTGTCCACCAGCTGATGGGCGGCCTGCGCGCCTCCATGGGTTACACGGGCAGCGCGGATATGGAAGCCATGCGCACCCGTCCCCAGTTTGTTCGCATCACCAATGCCGGCATGCGTGAAAGTCACGTGCACGACGTGACCATCACCAAGGAAGCCCCGAACTACCGGGTCAGCTAAGCCGTTCCGGTTCACGGCCCTCGTAAGAGGGCCGTTTTCGTCTTGTCTGTTGAGGAATCCATGTCCCAGAACATCCACGACCACCGCATCCTGATTCTCGATTTCGGTTCCCAGTACACCCAGCTGATCGCCCGCCGTGTACGGGAGATCGGGGTCTATTGTGAGATCAAGCCCTTCGATCTCACCGCGGAAGAAATCGATGAGTTCCGGCCCAAGGGGCTGATCCTGGCCGGTGGCCCGGAATCGGTCACCAAGCTCGGTGGTCCCCGGGCGCCCGAAGGTGTTTTCGAGCGCGGCGTGCCGGTGCTGGGGATCTGCTACGGCATGCAGACCATGGCGGAACAGCTCGGTGGTCGGGTGGCGAGTTCCGAGAAGCGGGAGTTCGGCTACGCCCAGGTCAAGGTCCGTGCCGAAGGGCCACTGCTCAAGGACATCAAGGACCATCTCACCGCCCAGGGTGAATCGCTTCTGGATGTGTGGATGAGTCACGGTGACAAGGTCGTTACCATGCCCGAGGGCTTCGAGCTGCTGGCCTCCACCGAGAGTGCGCCGATTGCTGCCATGCAGGATGCCCGTCGAGGGCTCTACGGTGTGCAGTTCCATCCGGAAGTCACCCACACCCTGCAGGGGCAGCGGATTCTTGAGCACTTCGTCAAGGATATCTGCCATTGCGAGGCCCTGTGGACGCCGGCCCGGATCGTCGACGACGCGGTACGCCAGATCCGCGAGCAGGTGGGCAGTGAGAAAGTGCTGCTGGGCCTCTCCGGTGGCGTGGACTCGTCGGTCACTGCGGCCCTGCTGCACCGTGCCATTGGCGACCAGCTCACCTGCGTGTTTGTGGACAATGGCCTGCTGCGTCTGAACGAGGGCGAGCAGGTGATGGACATGTTCGCCCGCAATATGGGTGTAAAGGTGATTCGGGCGAATGCCGAAGATCTTTTCCTGGGCCGGCTCAAAGGTGTTGAGGATCCGGAACAGAAACGCAAGGTTATCGGCAACACCTTCATCGAGGTGTTCGATGAGCACGCGACCCGGATTACCGACGTGAACTGGCTGGCCCAGGGCACCATCTATCCGGACGTGATCGAGTCTGCCGCGTCGAAGACCGGCAAGGCCCAAGTCATCAAGTCTCACCACAATGTGGGCGGGCTGCCGGAGACCATGAAGCTCAAGCTGGTGGAGCCCCTGCGGGAGCTGTTCAAGGACGAGGTGCGCCGCATCGGCCTGGAACTGGGGCTGCCCTACGATATGGTTTACCGCCATCCCTTCCCGGGGCCGGGCCTGGGCGTGCGTATCCTCGGTGAGGTGAAGAAGGAGTACGCCGATATCCTGCGCCGTGCCGACGCTATCTTCCTGGAAGAGCTGCATCGCGCCGACCTGTACCACAAGACCAGCCAGGCGTTTGCCGTGTTTCTGCCGGTGAAGTCGGTGGGTGTAGTTGGTGACCAGCGTCGTTACGAATACGTGATTGCCCTGCGGGCGGTGGAAACCATCGATTTCATGACCGCCCGCTGGGCGCGGCTCCCCTACGAGCTGCTGGAAACCGTGTCCAACCGGATTATCAATGAAATCACCGGTGTCTCCCGGGTTACCTACGATGTGTCTTCCAAGCCGCCAGCAACCATTGAGTGGGAATAGGTTAGCGCAAGGTAACGTCAGGCAATAACCGATACCAGAACCAGAAAAACCCGGCGTACTTGCCGGGTTTTTTCGTTTCTGCCGGATGAAACCGCTCGCCCAGGCCGTTTTTTTTGTCGTTACCACCGCAACACCGCCAAAGCAGCGTACAATGATTTGTGACTCAGCTCACAAACGCAGCTGGGGGTCGGCAGCAACGTCGGATGCAGTTCAGTCTTACCGGTGCGATGCCCGTTCTTCAATGGGTTAGCAGGGAGCGACCACCATCAAAGCGTTCAGATTTTCTGCTCGCACAGGGGATGGACTGCGCAATGACGGGGATACCGAGTTATTGCGCGCCGAGCTGTTCAGTATTGAACAGCTGAAGCGTCACGCGGTTACCCTGGCGGGCCAGCATCGAATTGACCCGCATCCTGGAGCAGACAGACTGCTACCTCGTCTGGCAGACAATACACGTGTGCTGCTTTCGGCCTATGACGTTGTTACGGCTGCCACCACCGCCGGGCAACGGATCGTGCCGACCGAAGCCTGGCTGCTCGACAACTTCTATCTGATCGAGCAGCAGATCGGTCTCGCACGTCGGCACCTTCCGCGTGGCTACAGCCGGCAATTGCCGCGTCTGGCCGATGGCCAATCGGCTGGCTTCCCCCGCATATACGACCTGGCCCTGGAGTTGATCTCCCACATGGATGGCCGCGTCGACAGTGATAACGTCACCCAATTGATTGCGGCCTACCAGAGTGTGGAGCCGTTGAGGCTGGGCGAACTGTGGGCTTTTCCCATCATGCTGCAGCTGGCGTTGCTGGAGAATCTGCGTCGCGTCGGCGTACGCATTGCTCAACGGCGCCAGGAGCGTGACGCGGCCATCACCTGGGCCGACCGCATGCTTGCCGCGGCAGAGAACGAACCAAAGCAATTGATCCAGTTACTGGCCGACTTTGCCCATGCCGATGTGCCTTTAACCGCGTCGTTTGTGGAGGAGTTCTACGACCGGCTCCAGGCGCAGGGGCCCGCCATGGCGTTTGTGCAGACCTGGGTAGAGCAGAAGCTGCTCGAACAGGGTACGACCGCTATAAAAATGTCGGAGGCGGCAGGGCGGACGGCCGCCGCCAACCAGATATCCATCGCCAACAGCATAGGCAGCCTGCGCTTCATCGGCGCCATGGACTGGAAGGAGTATGTCGAGTCGCTCAGTGTCGTTGAAGAGACCTTACGGGAAGATCCGTCATGCATGTACCCCCGTCAGGACTTTGCGACCCGTGACCGTTACCGGCATATCATCGAGGATGTCGCGCGGGGCAGCGCTTGTGACGAACTTGCCGTGGCCCGGGAAGCCATCGTTCGCGCCCGGGCGGCCGCTGAGGAGCAGGGGCAGGGCCACCGCTGCGCCCACGTCGGCTACTACCTGATCGGTCAGGGGTTGTCGCACCTTGAAAGAACGGTCGGTTGCCGGCTATCGCTGAAAACCCGCATAAAACGGGCGAGCAGACCTGGACGGCTTAGGTTGTACCTCGGCTCCATCCTGATGCTGACGGTGCTGGCCTCGGCGGGGGCGCTGTACCCGCTTGGTGGATTTACAGCCGCTGACTGGCGCTACTGGTTTTTCACCATCATGGTGGTGATGGGTGCTTCGGCGCTGGCCGTCGCGCTGGTAAACTTGGCGGTTACGCTGCTTGTGCCACCGCGTGGTCTGCCACGGCTGGATTTCTCCCAGGGTATACCAGACGTTCACCGTACCATGGTGGTGGTACCCACGTTGCTGGGCAGCCGGGGGGAAGTTGACAGCCTGATCGAGGCCCTGGAGATACGGTATCTCGGCAATCGCGACCCCAATCTGTATTTCGCTCTGCTGACGGATTTTCCCGATGCGCCGGAGCAAACGCTGCCGAAAGACGACGCCTTGCTTGCCTATGCACGCGAAGCGGTTAAGTCACTTAATGAAATTTACCGTGAAGACCGCCCCTGCATCTTTTATCTCTTTCACCGGCCGCGTCTCTGGAACCCGTTCGAGCGTTTGTGGATGGGCTACGAGCGCAAGCGCGGCAAGCTCGAGCAATTCAACGCCCGGCTGCGGGGCGGTGCACAAAGCGCGTTCTCCGAGATCATCGGCGACCCGTCTATTCTACCGTCGATTCAGTACGTCATTACCCTGGATACCGATACCCAGCTGCCCCGGGACGCGGCACATACCCTGGTGGGCAATCTGGCGCACCCACTGAACCGACCGGTCTATGACGCCGGCAAGGGGCGCATCGTTGAGGGCTATGGAATCCTGCAGCCGCGCGCCTCGATCAGTCTGAACAGCGCCAGCCGGTCATGCTTCACCCGACTGTTCTCCGGTGACTCCGGCCTTGATCCCTATACCCGCGAAGTGTCCGATGTCTACCAGGATCTGTTCGGGGAAGGCTCATTCATTGGTAAGGGCATCTACGATGTCGATGCGTTTCGTCAGGCCGCCGACGGACGCTTCCCCGAGAACCTCATCCTCAGCCACGACCTGCTGGAAAGCGGTTATGTCCGTTCGGCCCTGGTGACCGACGTCGACCTCATCGAGGAACAGCCGGCCAGTATCGCCACCGAGTCCAGTAGACGCCACCGTTGGATTCGGGGCGACTGGCAGCTTGCTGGCTGGTTGTTGCCACGGGTGCCGGGGCCTCCCGGCCCGAACGGCGCCGGGTCAACGCGGCAGGCGAATCCGTTGTCGGCGCTGTCTTTGTGGAAAATCTTCGACAACCTGCGACGCAGTCTGGTGGTGCCGGCGTTGCTTGCGCTGCTGGTGGGCGGGTGGCTTTGGGCGCCGGCTCCCGGGGTAGTGTGGACTTTGCTGGTCGTCGCGGTGGTTTTCCTGCCTTCCCTGCTGGCCACACTGATTGAGCTGATTCGCAAGCCTGATGAATTCGACTGGCTGGTGCACCTGGGCCTGACCGGTAAGTCGGCGGGCCGCCCACTCGCGGTCGCGCTCCTGACCCTGGTCTTCCTGCCCTATGACACGCGCATATCCCTGGGGGCGATTCTGAGCTCGGGGGTACGTATGCCGTTTACGCGTCGCGGCTTGTTGCTGTGGCAACTGCCCGGCTATGCGCGCCGCAACGCCTGTCAGTCGTTGACGGATTTTTTCCGGGAGATGTGGGTTGCGCCGGCTCTCACGGGTGGGGTGGGTATGGCCCTGGTTCTGGCGGGGAGCTCTCCGGCGGTGTGGTTTTCTGCATCCCCCATCCTGTTGTTGTGGTTTGTGTCACCCGTCGTTGGCTGGTGGATCAGTCGCCCTCTCACAACCCCGGCTCCGGGCCTGAGTGGCGAGCAGCAGGTCTTCCTGCGCACCGTGGCCCGTCGGACCTGGCGCTACTTCGCGGAGTTCGTGGGCCCGGGTGACAACTGGTTGCCCCCCGACAACTTCCAGATTTCTCCTGTGCCGGCCATCGCCTCGCGTACCTCGCCCACCAATATCGGCATGTCGCTGCTGGCTGATCTGGCTGCGGTCGACTTCGGTTATCTCACGGTCGGGGAGTGCCTGCAACGCATCGACAACACCCTTGCCACGATGGAAAAGCTGGAACGTTACCGCGGCCATCTCTTCAACTGGTATGACACCCGGACGCTGCAACCGCTCCATCCGCATTACATATCGTCGGTGGACAGCGGCAATCTCGCCGGTAGCTTGCTCACCCTGCAGGCGGGATTGGCCGAGCTGAAAGACCTGCCGGTGCTGTCGTTCAGTGCGTTTCAGGGCCTGGAGGACACGTTTCAGGTATTGATCGACCACATGCCCGACTCGCCTGTCCCGGAACTGACAAACAACGTCCGCACGTTAGAGGAAACCCTGATCGCCGTCAGGCGTGAGACGCCACCACAGACTGTGGCCGCCACTATCCGTGTGCTGGACCGGATTCAGGTCGCCGGCGCCGGACTGTTGGCCTGGTTGCCGAAGGCTAACGGTGGGAGCAGCGAGCTGGTTTACTGGGCGCGGGCATTTGACCGGCAACTACTTGGTCTTCTTGGAGAACTCGAATCTCTGGTGCCCGATGAATGGCATGGCAGCGCACTTCCCACTCGCGCGGAGCTGGTCGGCGCCAATGTGGCGGGCGCGCAGACTCAGATCGATCTGATCGACAACCTGATCGACCGTTGTGGCGCCCTGGCAGAAATGGATTTCAGGTTTCTCTACGACACCGGACGGGGCCTTCTGACCATTGGCTACGACGTCAGCGAACGGCGTCGTGATCCTGCCTGCTATGACCTCCTGGCCTCGGAAGCACGCCTGGCCAGCTTCCTGCTGATCGCCCAGGGCCAGGTGCCGCAAAAACACTGGTTTACGCTCGGTCGTCTGCTGACCAGCCATGGTGGTCATGTCAGTCTGATTTCGTGGAGCGGCTCGATGTTCGAGTATCTGATGCCGCAACTCATCATGCCCAGCTTCGGGAGCACCCTGCTGGAGCAGACCTGCAAGGCCGCGGTATCCCGTCAGATCGAGTACGGCCGGCAACGGGCGGTGCCCTGGGGCATTTCTGAATCCTGCTATAACGCCACGGATATCCATCAGGTCTATCAATACCGGGCGTTCGGCGTGCCCGGGCTTGGCCTCAAACGCGGGCTGGGTGACGACCTGGTGATCGCGCCTTATGCCAGCGCACTGGCACTGACAGTGTTGCCACGGGCGGCCTGTCTTAATCTGCAGGTACTGGTTGATGAAGGCTTCCTTGGCGCCTACGGCTTCTACGAGGCCATTGACTACACGCCGGCGCGTATACCACGGGGGAAGCCAAACGCCATCGTGCAGACCTTCATGGCACACCATCAGGGCATGAGCTTCCTGGCTTTCGCGCATGTTCTGTTCAATCAGCCAATGCAGCGGCGCTTCATGTCAGACCCCCTCGCACGGGCGACGGAACTGTTGCTGCAGGAGCGGGTGCCGAAAAAGGGCAACACCCTTCACCCGCACGCGGCCGAAGTCAGCGCCGCTGCCAGCCCGCCCAGCGCGGAATTGGGCGCGACCATGCGGATATTTGCCGACCCAGGTACCCGGTTTCCCGAAGTTCACCTGCTGTCGAACGGCAGTTACCACGTTATGGCGACCCATGCCGGGGGCAGTACCAGTCGCTGGCGTGACCTTGCGGTCACCCGCTGGAGTGAAGATGCCACCACCGACTGCTGGGGCACCTTTATTTACCTGCGTGACCGCGACGACAGCAAGTACTGGTCGACCACACACCAGCCAACCCTGCGCCCGGCCGATCATTACGAGGCGATTTTCGTGCAGGGGCGTGCAGAATACCGGCGGCGTGATCATGCGATCGAATCCCATACAGAAATCAGCGTGTCGCCGGAGGACGATGTCGAAATCCGTCGTGTGACACTGACCAACCAGTCGTCCCGTAACCGTCATATTGAAGTAACGAGCTTTGCTGAAGTGGTATTGGCGCCATTGAACGCGGACCTGGCCCATCGTTCTTTCAGCAATCTTTTTGTACAGACCGAGATCCTGGCCGGTCAACGGGCCATCCTCTGTACCCGGCGACCCCGCACGCCCGGTGAGCCGGTACCCTGGATGTTCCACCTGCTGGCGGCACCGGGCGCTGTGGCTGACAAGCCAACCTACGAGACCGATCGCGCGCGCTTCATTGGTCGTGGTCGCACGGCGACCAATCCGTTGGTGCTTGATAACGGAAACCATCCATCCACCCTGTCTAACACACAGGGCGCCGTGCTGGACCCCTGCGTGGCGATCCGCAGCACCCTGACCCTGCTGCCGGATGAATCGGCGAGCGTGCAGGTCATTTCCGGGGTAGCGGAAACGCGTGATGCGGCACTGGCGCTGCTTGAGAAATACTGCGACCGCCACTTCGTTGATCGCGCGTTCGAACTGGCCTGGTTCCAGAGCCAGGAGGTGCTGCGACATCTCAATGCGACCGAAGCAGATGCCCAAATTTTTGGCCGTCTGGCCAGCTCCGTGGTTTACTGCAATGCCCTTCGTCGTGCGGTGCCCAGTATCATCGCCCGTAATCAGCTCGGTCAGCCCGGATTGTGGCGCTTTGCCATCTCGGGGGATCTGCCCATCGTGCTGCTGCTTATCGGCGACGTTAACCGCATTGATGTGGTCAAGCAGGCAGTGCAGGCCCACGCCTATTGGCGCATGAAGGGTCTTGCCGTCGATCTGGTCATTATCAATGAAGGCTTCTCCGGCTATCGGGCGGAGCTACAGGATCTGATCATGGGGCTGATCAATGCAGGGCCTGAAGCACAGGTGATCGATAGACCGGGGGGGATCTTCGTGCGGCGTGCCGAGGAGCTGTCCGAGGATGAACGTGTACTGCTTCAGACGGTTTCACGCATTGTCTTCAGCGATACCACCGAAACGCTGATCGAGCAGGTGGATCGTCGCGTATCGTCCGAGCGTGCATCCGATCTGCTGGAACCTTCGCTGCGCAGGGATGCCGAGCCGGTTGCGCCGCTGGCACCTCGTGAGCGCATCTTCAGTAATGGTCTGGGCGGCTTCACACCCGATGGCCAGGAATACGTCATAACCCTGGAACCCGGGCAGACCACGCCGGCGCCCTGGGCCAACGTGATCGCCAGCCCCCATATCGGTACCGCCATCAGCGAGAGCGGCAGTGCCTATACGTGGGTGGAAAACGCCCACGAATTCCGCCTCACCCCCTGGCACAACGATCCGCTCTCCGATAACAGCGGCGAAGCGTTCTATATTCGCGACGAGGAAACCGGCGCGTTCTGGTCGCCAACGCCGCTGCCAGCCCGCGGTCGCTCCGGCTATGTATGCCGGCATGGCTTTGGTTACAGTGTCTTTGAGCACGTTGAGGCCGA
The DNA here is from genome assembly GCF_042651045.1 of Marinobacter lacisalsi. NCBI lineage: Bacteria > Pseudomonadati > Pseudomonadota > Gammaproteobacteria > Pseudomonadales > Marinobacteraceae > Marinobacter > Marinobacter lacisalsi. Next base: position 52,224 of record NZ_JBHSDI010000014.1, on the reverse strand, counting down.
AATCTCTTCCCAACTGAGCACCTACGTGGCGATGGATGCGCCGGTCAAATTCGTGGTGATCAAGCTGCATAATCGGTCATCGCGTACACGCAGACTTTCGGTTAGCGGGTATTGGGAGCTGGTGCTGGGGGAGTGGCGGCATGCCAATCTGATGCACATTGTCACCGAAGTGGATTTGCATACCGGGGCTCTGTTCGCCCGCAATGCCTACGGTCGCGAATGCGCCAACCGTGTGGTGTTCGCACAGTCGAGCGAGCGCGAACGGACAGTGAGCGGAAACCGTACCGAGTTCATCGGGCGCAACGGCTTGCTCGCCAGTCCCGCAGCGATGCGCAGGAAGGGACTGTCAGGCACGACCGGGGCCGGCTTTGATCCATGCGCCGCCATTCAGGCCCCGATTCAGCTCGACCCCGGCCAGGAATATGAAATCGTGTTTGTGTTCGGCGCGGCCGGCAATGCTGATGAGGCACGACACCTTATCCAGCAATTCGGCGGCCAGGCCGGCGCCTGGCAGGCCCTGGATGCGGTACGGGAACACTGGAACCGTACCCTTGGCGCGGTCCAGGTCGACACACCGGACATGGCGCTTAACGTCTTGGCGAACGGCTGGCTGGTCTACCAGACCCTTTCGTGCCGGCTGTGGGGCCGCAGCGGCTACTACCAGTCCGGTGGCGCCTACGGTTTCCGCGACCAGTTGCAGGATACCATGGCGTTGATTCATGCCGCGCCAGGGCTCGCCCGCGAGCAGCTGATCCGGCATGCCGGGCGCCAGTTCCTCAAGGGCGATGTACAGCACTGGTGGCACCCACCCGGCGGACAGGGCGTGCGCACCCATTTTTCCGATGACTATCTGTGGCTGCCCTATGCCACCTGCCGTTATGTGCGGGCGACCGGCGATGTCAGCGTGCTTGATGAGTCCATCCATTTCCTGGAAGGGCGTGAGTTATATGCCGAGGAGGAGGCCTACTACGACCAGCCGCAATGCTCGCCCCAGGCAGCGAGCCTTTATGAACACTGCGTTCGTGCCATCAGGTACGGCCTGCGTTTTGGCAAGCATCATTTGCCGCTGATGGGTTGCGGTGACTGGAACGATGGCATGAACCTTGTTGGCAAGGATGGCCGGGGAGAGAGCGTGTGGCTGGCCTGGTTCCTGGTGGAGAACCTCGAGCTTTTTGCCAGCCTCGCCGGTGACCACAATGATCATGAATTTGCGGAGCAGTGCGGCGACCAGGCGGTACGATTGCGCAGCAATATCGAGGCCCAGGCCTGGGATGGCCAGTGGTACCGACGTGCCTATTTTGATGATGGCACCCCCATGGGTTCGTCCAGCAACGACGAGTGCCAGATCGATTCGATCAGCCAGAGCTGGGCGGTGATTTCAAAAGGTGGCGACAAGCTCCGGGCCCGCCAGGCGATGATGGCCGTTGACCAGCGCCTGGTGCGGCGAGACAAGCAGATTATCCAGTTGCTCGACCCGCCTTTTGATACATCAGACCTGGAGCCTGGCTACATCAAGGGGTATATCCCTGGCGTGCGGGAGAACGGTGGGCAATACACCCATGCCGCTATCTGGACCACAATGGCATTCGCCATGCTGGGTGACACCGAGCGTGCGTGGGAATTTTTCGCGATCCTCAATCCGGTTAACCACGGCAGTACGCCTGAAGCCATCGAGCGCTACAAGGTCGAGCCCTACGTTATGTGCGCAGATATCTATGGCGTGTCGCCGCACATTGGCCGCGGTGGCTGGACCTGGTACACCGGCGCGGCAGGCTGGATGTACCGGCTGACCACAGAAACCCTGCTGGGACTCCAGCTGGAAGGGGACCATCTGCGGATTGCGCCCTGCGTGCCGGTGGACTGGACTGGCTATCGAATCCAATACCGCTTTGGTGACACGGTCTACGACATCACTGTCAGTAGAACCGGCGAATCCCCAGGGCAGGTGTCCCGTGTGGTGGTAGACGGGACCGAGCGTCCCGACACCCGTATCCCTATGGTCGACGACCACGAGGACCACGTCGTTGAGGTGCATCTGGGTTAACCCGGCGGACACGTGTTCTCTGGCCGTAGCCGACCATGGTGTTTCCCCTGGTCTCAGTGTTATGCCAAAATTTAACGTCTTGAAAATTCTGTCGCTAAAAAAGCCTGTCTACAACGAAAGGGAGCGAGTCCGGATTTGCCATGCACTGTGACACTGACCAATACTGGATGACTCGCGCCCTGACCCTGGCCCGCTATGCAGCCAGCCAGGGTGAGGTGCCGGTGGGTGCTGTCGTGGTTATTGATGGAAAGGAAGTTGGCGTCGGGTATAATTCGCCCATCTCGTCCTGTGATCCTACCGGCCACGCGGAAATCCGCGCCCTCCGTGATGCCGCCGCCCGGCAGGGCAACTACCGCTTGTCCGGTGCCACGCTTTACGTAACACTCGAACCCTGTACCATGTGCGTAGGTGCGCTGGTCCACAGTCGGATATCAAGGCTGGTATACGGCGCGACAGAGCCGAAGGGTGGGGCGGTTGAGTCGGTACGGGCCACCCTGGATGAGCCCCATTTCAACTGGACGGTCGCGACGACCAGCGGAGTTCTGGCTGCCGAGTGCGGTCAGACGCTGACAGATTTTTTCGCCGCCCGCCGGGAACAGATCCGTCGGGCCCGAACCAACCCTCAGGCCTGAGTGATTCAGGGACGAAACGGAACAACAGCATGAAAGTACTGGTGACCGGCGGGGCCGGCTATATCGGGAGTCATGTGGTGCGCCAGCTGGGTCAGGCGGGGCATGACATCATTGTTTTCGATAACCTCTCCACCGGCTACGCCTGGGCGGTCACCGCCGGTGAGCTGGTGGTGGGTGATCTGGCCGACGAGAAAGCCATCGATGAGCTGTTCACCCGCCATACGTTCGATGCGGTATTGCACTTTGCCGCCAACATCGTGGTGCCGGAGTCCGTCGCCAATCCCCTCAAGTACTACAGCAACAACACCCGCAATACCCTGAATCTGCTCAAGGCTGTGGAGCGGTACGGTGTGTCCTACATGGTGTTCTCGTCCACGGCGGCGGTTTACGGCATGCCGGAGGAAACCGTGCTCACCGAGGATATGCCCCTGGCGCCCATCAACCCTTATGGGGCCTCCAAAATGATGAGCGAGCGCATGATCATGGATCTGGCCGCGGCATCCCCCTTGAGTTACGTTATCCTCCGTTATTTCAACGTTGCCGGTGCCAACCCGGACGGACTGCTGGGCCAGGCGACCCCGGAAGCCACGCACCTGATCAAGGTGGCCTGTGAATGTGCCACCGGCATACGGGACGGCATGAGCATTTTCGGCACCGATTACGACACCCGAGACGGTACCTGCGTCCGTGATTATATCCACGTGGAAGACCTGGCCAAGGCTCACGTCATGGCACTGGACTACATGGCGCAAGGGGGCGACTCCCGGGTGCTCAATTGTGGCTATGGCCGCGGGTTTACGGTTCGCGAGGTGATTGATGTGGTGAAGGCGCGCTCCGGTGTCGATTTCCCGGTACAGGAAACCGGCCGTCGCGCCGGCGACCCTGAAGCGCTGATGGCGGACAACCAGCGGATCATCGAAACCCTTGGCTGGCGCCCCGACCACGATGATTTGGAGACCATCGTCCAGACGGCGCTGGACTGGGAATTCAAATGGCAGGATATCCAGAATCAAAGCAAATAGAAATCAATGCGTTGCGATATAAAATTAAAGTGATTTCAACTCGATTAACAGGCAGGGAATGAACCCATGAAGATTACCATTTTCGGCACAGGTTATGTGGGGCTGGTGACAGGCGCGTGCCTGGCTGACTCCGGGCATGATGTGCTTTGCATGGACGTTGACCAGGGAAAGATCGAGCGACTCAAGAATGGCCAGATTCCGATCTATGAACCCGGGCTTGAGCCCATTGTCCGCCACAACACCGAGGCCGGGCGTCTGAACTTCACCACGGATACCGCTGAAGCAGTGGCCCACGGTCTGCTGCAGTTTATTGCCGTGGGCACACCCCCGGACGAGGACGGGTCAGCGGACCTGCAGTATGTGCTGGCGGTGGCGAAGTCCATTGGTGAGCACATGAATGACTACAAGGTGGTCGTGGACAAGTCCACTGTGCCGGTGGGCACTGCCGACAAAGTGCGCGACGCGGTCAGACACCAGCTGGACCGTCGTGGCGCCGAGCTGGACTTCGACGTGGTCTCCAACCCGGAATTCCTGAAGGAAGGCGCTGCCGTTAACGACTTCATGAAGCCGGATCGCATTATCATCGGTACCAACAGTGACAAGGCTGAAGAGGTACTGCGGGAGGTCTATTACCCCTTTAACCGCAACCATGACCGGATGATCTTTATGGACATCCGCTCCGCTGAGCTGACCAAATATGCCGCCAATGCCATGCTGGCCACCAAGATCAGCTTCATGAACGAGATTGCCAACCTGTCCGAGCGCCTGGGTGCTGATATCGAGGCGGTTCGTCGGGGTATTGGTTCCGACCCGCGAATCGGCTATCACTTTATCTATCCCGGCTGCGGTTACGGTGGTTCCTGTTTCCCCAAGGATGTGCAGGCCCTGGCGCGCACCGCCCACGGCTGTGGCTACGAGTCGAAGCTGCTCAACGCCGTGGAAGCGGTGAACTACGACCAGAAGCATGTGCTGTTTGACAAGGTAAGCCACTATTTCCAGGGCGACCTGGCGAACAAGACTGTCGCGGTGTGGGGGCTCGCCTTCAAACCCAACACCGACGACATGCGTGAGGCTCCGGCCCGCACATTGATGGAGTCCCTGTGGGAGGCCGGTGCAAAGGTACAGGCCTTTGATCCCGAGGCCATGGAGGAAACCCAGCGCATCTATGGTAACCGCGACGACCTGCAGCTGTGTGGTACCAAGGAGCAGGCGCTGCGGGGTGCCGATATTCTGGTGATCTGCACCGAGTGGAAGGAATTCCGCTCGCCGGATTTCGAGGCCATGGCCACGACGCTTAAAGAGCCGGTGATCATCGATGGCCGCAACATGTATGACCCGCAGGTGCTGGATCGCTATGACCTGATCTATTACGCCATCGGCCGTGGGCGTAACCAGTTCAGCGCCGGCTGACCCCATGAACAGTGAGTTCTGTCTTCACCCGCGGCTCGAGGCTGACACCATCAGCCTCGGCCGCACATCGCTTTGTGATATCCGGCTGATGAACGACCGCACCTGGCCTTGGGTGATGCTGGTGCCCCGCCGCCCGGACATACGGGAAATCTATCAGTTGTCGGTGGCTGAACAGCAGCAATTGTTGGCGGAGTCATCCCTGCTTGGTGAGGGCATGATGAGGGCGTTCAGTGGTGACAAGCTGAATGTGGCGGCGTTGGGGAACATGGTTCCGCAGCTTCATCTGCATCACATTGTCCGCCGGGAAGGGGATGCCGGCTGGCCCGGACCTGTCTGGGGGCTGCAGCCGCCGGAGCCCTATACGAATGAAGAGCTGGTAAAGTGCCGGGATCGCCTGGAGTCGGTGCTGGCCCGGCTGAGAACTTCCTGACTGCCGGTCATGACTGCGCCGTACGGTGACGGCGGGCCATTACCTGGGAGCCGAGCAGAACCATCCGCAGTTCCATCTTCAGCCGTAGCCGTAGCTGTTCCTTTTCTTCGCGGCTGGCGTCGAGGGCTTCCGCGCCCTGATTGAACACCAGGGTCACCATGGCTTCGGCAACTGTGCGTGGACTGGTAAGAGGCTTGCCCCGCTCTTCGCCGAAACGGGCCAGGTCATCCGCCAGTTCCGTCACGAAGTGATCGATTTCGGCCTTCACCGCTGTACGGAACTGCGTGGAAACCCCGGTGCGCTCCCTCAGCATCAGCCGGAACAGGTTGGCGTTATTGGCGAGATACTCCAGAAAGGTGTCCACCGAGGTGCTGATGGCGCTGCCGTCCCGGGCGATCCGCTTGCGGGCCTGTCGCATGAGTTGGCGAAGGGCAACGCCGCCTTCATCCACCAGTGCCAGGCCCAGTTCGTCCAGCTCCGCGAAATGACGATAGAACGACGTTGGCGCTATTCCGGCCTCGCGGGCCACTTCCCGCAGGCTGAGGCTGCCAAAGCCGCGGTCAGCGTTCAGCTGGGAAAGGGCCGCATCCATCAGGGCGCGGCGGGTACGGAGTTTTTGTTCGGCGCGGGCTGACACGAAGTGGTCCTTGTAGGTTTTGACGGCAGTTTATTGTAGTCATGCAATCATGAGGATGGTAGCGGGTCAGGATAATCCCGGTGTCCCGTTTGGTTAGTTCGCTGACCTACTGAGCCGCTGAGAGCCTTGAGAGCAAGGCGCGGTGGCGAAGGTTTGGTGGTTCCAAATCGAGTCAGCGCAACGCGGCTATCGAGGCTCTCAGTGGCTCCCGAAGGGCGCGACGCTGGGGCCTCTGGCCTGTGTTGCCAGTCCTTGGTGTGGAACCACCACACCTGCGAACTGGCGCCTTGGCCAGAGGCCCCAGCGTCACGCAGTAGGTCAGCGAACTAACCAAACGGGACACCAGGTCCTGATTTTGGGTGCAATTGTGTTTATAATGACCCGCTTTTTTACACCCCCTTAGGGGCGGCCGCCATCAGGTGGCACGAATTCTTCAGCACACACACTTGAACGATAGCGATGGGAACGGGTATGCGCAGTCATTATTGCGGTGGAATCAACGAATCAAACATCGATCAGGACGTCACGCTCTGTGGCTGGGTTCACCGCCGGCGGGACCACGGGGGCGTCATCTTCCTGGACCTGCGTGACCGGGATGGCATGGCCCAGGTGGTGTTCGACCCTGATACCGAAGAAAGCTTCGCCAAGGCTGAGAAGGTGCGCAGCGAGTTCGTGATTCAGGTCACCGGCCGGGTCCGCCGTCGTCCCGCCGGCACCGAGAACGCCAACATGCCCACCGGGCAGGTGGAAGTGCTCGGTCGCGAGCTGACCATCCTCAACGCTGCGGCAACGCCGCCGTTCCCCCTGGACGAGCACGTGGATGTGGGCGAGGATGTACGCCTGCGCTACCGTTTCGTGGACCTGCGTCGTCCCGAGATGCTGAACAGGCTGCGGTTCCGTTCCCGCGTCACCAGCTATCTTCGTAACTTCCTGGATGGCAACGGGTTCATGGACGTGGAAACCCCGATCCTCACCCGCGCCACGCCGGAAGGCGCCCGTGACTACCTGGTGCCCAGCCGCACCCACGAAGGCTCCTTCTTTGCGTTGCCCCAGTCGCCCCAGCTGTTCAAACAGCTGCTGATGGTGTCCGGTGTTGACCGTTACTACCAGATCGCCAAGTGCTTCCGTGACGAAGACCTGCGCGCTGACCGTCAGCCAGAATTCACCCAGGTGGATATCGAGGCCTCCTTCGTCAATGAAGAAGACCTGATGCAGCTGACCGAGTCCATGACCCGTAACCTGTTCAAGGACGTGCTGGACGTGGCCTTGCCGGAATTTCCGCGCATGCCATACGCCGAAGCCATGCAACGTTATGGCTCCGACAAGCCGGACCTGCGCATCCCGCTGGAGCTGGTGGATGTGGGTGATCTGGTCGAGAGCGTCGACTTCAAGGTGTTCTCCGGTCCCGCGAAGGATCCGAAAGGTCGTGTGGCGGCACTGCGTGTTCCACAGGGTGGCAGCCTGACCCGCAAGCAGATTGACGACTATACCAAATTTGTCGGTATCTACGGCGCCAAGGGTCTGGCCTACATCAAGGTGAACGAGATCGCCAAGGGTGTGGAAGGCCTGCAGTCTCCCATCGTCAAGTTCCTCGGCGATGAAACCGCCATGGCGGTGATGGAACGTGCCGGTGCGGAAGACGGCGATATTGTCTTCTTCGGTGCCGACAAGACCAACGTGGTCAACGAGGCCCTGGGCGCGTTGCGGATCAAGGTCGGTCACGACCTGGATATGCTTACCAGCGACTGGGCCCCCCTGTGGGTCGTGGATTTCCCCATGTTCGAGGAAACCGACAACGGTCGCCTGACGGCTATTCACCATCCGTTTACCGCGCCCAGCTGCACCCCGGAAGAGCTGGCAGCGGACCCCGCCAACGCGCTGTCGCGGGCCTACGATATGGTGCTGAACGGTACCGAGCTGGGTGGCGGTTCCATCCGTATCCACGATGAGAACACCCAGCAGTCCGTGTTCCGTGTGCTGGGTATCGACGAAGAGGAAGCCCGGGCCAAGTTCGGCTTCCTGCTGGATGCCCTGAAGTTCGGTTGTCCTCCCCACGGTGGTCTGGCGTTCGGCCTTGATCGCCTGGTCATGCTGATGACCGGCTCCAGCTCCATCCGTGATGTGATCGCCTTCCCCAAAACCCAGAGCGCCACCTGTCTGATGACCCAGGCTCCGGGTGAAGTGGACGAGAAACAGCTCAGGGAGCTCAATATCCGCCTGCGCAAGAAGCCGGCTGCGACGGCTGCTGACAACGAAGGCGGCAAGTCAGAAGGTTAACGAACGATAGTCCGACACCAGCCGCTCCGGTCATCCGCCGGAGCGGCGTCTCATTCACAGGCCAGCAGAAATAGGGGAGTGGTTTATGGCCGGGCACAGCAAATGGGCCAATATCAAACACCGCAAGGCGGCCCAGGATGCAAAACGTGGCAAGATCTTCACCAAGATCATTCGTGAACTGGTGGTGGCGGCAAAGCTCGGTGGCCCGGACCCGAACGACAACCCGCGTCTGCGGGCGGTTATGGACAAGGCTCTCACGGCCAACATGAAAAAGGACACCATCGAGCGCGCTATCGAAAGGGGCGCCGGTGGCGGTGATGACGACAACTACGAGGAGCTCACCTACGAGGGGTATGGCCCCGGTGGTGTTGCCATGTATGTGGAAGTCATGACCGATAACCGCAACCGCACGGTGGCCGAGGTTCGCCATGCCTTCAACAAGTTTGGCGGCAACCTGGGCACCGATGGTTCGGTGGCCTTCCTGTTCAGCAAGCAGGGCATTCTCAGCTACGCCCCGGGCACCAGCGAGGAACAGCTGATGGAAGTGGCGCTGGAAGCCGGCGCCGAGGATATCGTCGAGCAGGATGATGGTTCCCTCGAGGTGCGCACCACCCCGGACAATTACCTGGATGTGAAAGAAGCACTGGTCGAAGCTGGCCTGGAGCCGGACAATGGGGAAGTGACCATGGTTCCCGCCACCACGGTGGACCTGGACCGTGATGGTACCGAATCCAACCTCAAGCTGATCGACATGCTGGAAGATCTGGATGACGTGCAGAATGTCTACTCCAACGCCGAGTTTTCCGATGAGGTGTTGCAGGAACTGAACGGCTAGGCGTGTGCATGGCCGTTTTCCTACCCACATAGTCCACGGGAGCTGGGCCTGATGGCGATCATCCTGGGTGTGGACCCCGGGTCCCGTACCACCGGGTATGGCATTATCCGCACCGGTGGTCGCAAGACCGAATACCTGGACAGCGGCTGTATACGGGTCGGCGAACGCCCCATGGCCGAGCGGCTGCAGATTATCTTCCAGAGCCTGGCCACCCTGATTGCCGAGTTCCGACCGGACGAATTTGCCATTGAGCAGGTCTTTATGGCCCGCAACCCGGATTCTGCCCTCAAGCTCGGCCAGGCCCGGGGCGTGGCCATTGTCAGTGCGGCCAATTCCGGACTGGCGGTGCACGAGTACTCCGCTCGCCAGGTCAAGCAGGCTGTGGTTGGCAAGGGCGGCGCCGACAAGTCCCAGGTCCAGCATATGGTGCAGGCGATCCTCCAGTTGTCCCGAAAGCCCCAGGAAGACGCCGCCGATGCTCTCGCTATCGCCCTGTGCCATGCCCATATGAGCCAGAGCGTGGCGCGATTGTCCGGGGCGGCGGGGCAGGCTGTCTCAACGTCTCAGGCAACAGCGAGGGGGCGTGTCCGGGGCGGTCGGATGCGTTAACCTCCCCCTCATTCTGAAACACTCGAACGGAGGCAGACCCGGTGATCGGACGACTGCGCGGTATCCTGGTAGAAAAACAGCCCGGACAGGTCCTGGTGGAGGCCGCTGGCCTGGGCTACGAAGTGGACATTCCCTACACCACCTTCTTTCACTTGCCGGAAACCGGTCAGGAGGTGGTGCTGCACACCCACTTTGCCGTGCGCGAGGATGCCCACAGCCTGTTCGGCTTTGCCAACCGGCTGGACCGGGACCTGTTCCGGCTGCTGATCAAGGTTAACGGGGTGGGGCCGCGGCTTGCGGTGGGCATCCTGTCCGGGCTGGACGCCGATCAGTTTATCCAGTGTGTGGAGCAGCGGGATGCCAGCGCCCTGGTCAAGCTGCCCGGTGTGGGCAAGAAAACCGCCGAGCGACTGCTGATCGATATGGGCGACCGTATTGGTCAACTGGAGGGGCAGTTCGTGCCCCGTGGCACCGGGGCCGTGAACGCTGGCGAGACACCGAAACGGCCGCCTCGCCAGCCGGACGCCTCGGAAGAGGCGGAAGCCGCGCTGATTGCCCTGGGCTACAAGCCCCAGGAAGCCACCAGGGCGATCAATCGTGTCGCGGAAGAGGGCATGAGCCGGGAAGACCTCATCCGCAATGCCCTCAAGGCCATGATCCCCACCGGTTAACGTCGGTTTTCAGGGCGGCGGCAGCGGCATGATGCGGAGGAATGTGTAAAGAGCGTAACGTGACAGGCATACTACTGACCGTACAATGTGTCCGGGTTGAGGGGGTTACCTGAGGTGCCTGAATTTGGTCTGTTTCAGGCAGGTGCAAACAGGAAAACGCCGAAGGACTCCGTAAATGCCGGTCAGGGCGGATGAACTGATGTGCCCAATGGCACACTAATCATCCGATCACAGGTATGATGGTGAAAACCTGTAACGAGTCTTTACATGATTGAATCTGATCGACTGATTTCTCCCCAGGCCGGTCTCCAGGAAGAGGTCTATGACCGGGCCATACGGCCCCACCGCCTGGAAGACTATGTGGGGCAGCCCACGGTTCGCGAGCAGATGGAGATCTTCATTGCTGCCGCACGGGCCCGCAGCGAAGCGCTGGACCACACGCTCATCTTTGGCCCGCCGGGTCTGGGCAAGACCACCCTCGCCAATATCATTGCCAATGAAATGGGAGTGGCCATCAAGACCACCTCCGGCCCGGTACTGGAAAAGGCCGGTGACCTGGCTGCCCTCCTGACCAATCTCGAGCATGGCGACGTCTTGTTTATCGACGAGATTCATCGCCTCAATGCGGTGGTGGAGGAAGTGCTCTATCCGGCGATGGAGGATTACCAGCTCGACATCATGATCGGAGAGGGCCCCGCCGCCCGTTCCATCAAGCTTGATCTGCCCCCTTTTACCCTGGTCGGTGCGACTACCCGGGCGGGGCTGCTGACCTCACCCCTGCGGGATCGCTTCGGTATCGTGCAGCGGCTGGAGTTCTACAACACCCGGGATCTGACCTCGATTATCCTGCGGTCCGCGTCCCTGTCACACGTGTCTATTGACGATGCCGGGGCCTACGAGATAGCCAGGCGTTCCCGGGGCACACCCAGAATCGCCAACCGTCTCTTGCGCCGGGTGCGTGACTACGCGGAAGTGAAGGCCGATGGGGCCATTACCGCCGAGGTGGCCGACCTGGCCCTCAACATGCTGAAAGTGGATAACGAAGGGTTCGATCATATGGACCGCCGGCTGCTGCTGGCGATGATTGAAAAATTCGACGGTGGACCGGTGGGCGTTGACAGCCTTGCCGCGGCCATCAGTGAAGAGAGGGGCACCATTGAGGATGTGCTGGAACCGTTTCTCATCCAGCAGGGCTTCATGGTGCGTACACCACGGGGCCGTATGGTGACCAACAGTGCCTATCTCCATTTTGGTGCCACACCCACATCATCCCGGCAGGAGGACCTCCTTGACGGACAGCAGTAACGACGTCGCCCGGACTTCATCCAACTTTACCCTGCCGGTACGTGTCTATATCGAAGATACCGATGCGGGGGGTATTATCTTTCATGCCAAGTACCTGCACTATATGGAGCGGGCCCGGACCGAGTGGGTTCGCAGCCGGGGTGTTGGCCTGAGGTCCGGGCTTGGTGACAACATCAGTTACGTGGTGCAGAAGATCAACATCCATTATGCCGCACCGGGTTATCTGGATGACGAACTACTGGTGACAGCGGACCTGGTGGGAGCCGGGCGTGTGTGGATGGAGTTCGATCAGCGGGTAAGCCGCAAGGGTGACGGCCGGGAGCTGTCCCGGGCAAATGTCAGGGTTGCCTGTGTGGCCCTGGATTCCGGGAGGCCGAGGCGGTTGCCGGACGACCTGAGCGAGTTGCTGAAACAGCAGCTGGCGGCAAAGACATCTTAGAACGACATCAGGAGTAAACGGTGGATTCAGAACTTTCCGTATGGCACCTCATCGCCCAGGCAGGCCCGCTGGTCAAGCTGGTCATGCTGCTGCTGGCGCTGGCGTCGGTAATATCGTGGGCACTGATCTTCCAGCGCATCCAGGTCTTTCGCAAGGCCCGTCGGGCGCAACTGACATTCGAGGAACAGTTCTGGTCAGGCATGGATCTTGGTCAGCTCTACCGGGAGGTCAATGCCAATCCGACACCCTATTCGGGCATGGAGTCTGTGTTCCGAGCCGGTTTTCGTGAGTTCTCCCGCCTGCGCCAGCAGAGCCGTGATCCGGATGCCGTGATGGAAGGCGTCCAGCGGGCCATGCGGGTGGCCTTTTCCCGTGAGCAGGAGCGCCTGGAAATGCACCTGCCCTTTCTCGCTACCGTTGGCTCCACCAGCCCCTATATTGGTCTGTTTGGCACTGTCTGGGGCATCATGAATTCGTTCCGTGGGCTGGCAACCGTGCAACAGGCGACGCTGGCCACGGTAGCCCCGGGCATCTCCGAGGCGCTTATTGCGACCGCGATGGGCCTGTTCGCTGCTATTCCGGCGGTCATCGCCTATAACCGTTTTTCCGCCAAGTCCGATGCATTGCTGAAGAATTATGAAACCTTTGCCGAGGAATTCTCCAGCATCCTGCATCGCCGGGTTCATGACAGCGGCGCCAGCCAGGGCTGATCGCCAGGGCGACAGGAGGGGATGTAATGAAAGGCGGAATGATGCAGATGGATCGCCGCAAGCCCATGGCGGAGATCAATGTCGTACCCTACATTGACGTGATGCTGGTGTTGCTGGTGATCTTCATGGTGACGGCGCCCATGCTGACCCAGGGGGTCAAGGTGGAGCTGCCGGAGACGACATCGGATCCGATCCAGGCGGAGAAAGACACCGAGTCGGTGGTGGTATCGATTGATGCCAACGGTGCCTACTATTTGCAGGTAGGGGATGAGGGCAGTGACCCGATGCCGCTTGCGCAGGTCCAGGAAATGGTCGGCAAGATCATGGCCGGGCGCACCAACCGGGAGGTATTGGTGCGTGGTGACCAGAACGTGCAGTACGGCAAGGTGGTACGCCTGATGTCGGTGTTGCAGCAGGCTGGCGCCACCAATGTGGGCCTGATTACCGAGGCTGAAAAGACGGACGAGGCGGGTGGATAATCTGTGACGGATCCACGACCCGAAAAACGTATGGACGTGCGACCGGCGTGGACATCGCCGGTGCTGTTTTCGCTGGTGCTCCACGGGGCGATTGTGGCCATCACCCTGATGAGCTGGCACTGGATTTCGCCCATGGAGGAACCTCCCGAGCCGAGCATAACGGCCCGTCTGGTTTCTCCGGAGGCCGTGCCGCCGCAAGAAACCACTGCGCCACCACCGCAATCGGAGCCTGATGAGCCGACGCCGGTAGAGGAGGAACAGCAAGAGCAGAAGGAGCAGCAGCGACTCCAGCAGGAACAGGAGCGTCAGCGCCAGGAAGAGGCCGAGCGCCGGGAACAGGAGCGCCTTGAGCAGCAGCGTCGTGAACAGGAAGCGGCAGCACAGGAGCGTGAGCGCAAGGCAAGGGAAGAAGAAGCTGCCCGTGAACGCGCCAAGGCCGAAGCGGAAGAGCGGGCCCGTCGCCAGGCAGAGGAAGAACGCAAGGCCCGCGAGGCCGCCGAGCGTAAGGCGGAAGAGGAACGCCAGCGTCAGGAACAGCAGCGCCGAGAGGAAGAAGAGCGGCGCCGGCAGGAGGAAGAACGCAAACGCCAGGAGGAAGAGCGTCGCCGTCAGGAAGAGGCCGAGCGTCAGCGCCAGGAAGAGGAAAAGCTCCGCCAGCGTGAGCAGCAACTGGAAGCCATGGCCCGGGAAGCCGAGCAGGCCAGGCTGGCGGAACAGCGTCGGCAGCAGGAGGCGGCTGCGGCCCGCGCCCGGGAAACCGAAATGCTGAACGAGCGGTCCCGTTATGCGAACCTGATTCGGCAAGCGATCGAGAATCAGTGGCGCACACCGATTTCCGCGAAGGAAGGCATGAGTGTTGTATTGCAACTGACTCTGCTGCCTACCGGTGAGCTGCAGTCGGTGGAGGTTCTCGAAAGCAGTGGTAACCGGGCCTTCGACAACTCCGCCATCAGTGCTGCCCGTGCGGTCAGCCGTTACCAGGTCCCGGATAGCCGCGACACCTTTGAGAAATACTTCAGGCAGTTGAAAATTCATTTCCAGCCGGAGGTTTGAGGTGCAGTGCTGTGTCCCCGATTGGAAATCCGACAAACGATGGTGAGACCACAATGACACAAATGAATCAGGCGCTGACAACAGGGCGTATGCACAGAACCGTAGCGGCATTGCTGGTCCTGCTGATGGCCGTCATGCTGCTGGCTACCAGTGCCCGGGCGGAATTGATGATTCGGGTCACCAAGGGTGTTGGCGAAGCCACACCGGTGGCGGTGGTGCCCTTTGGCAAATCGGGTGATCTGCCAGCGGGTGAGGACATCAGCACTATTATCCGCAACGATCTGGAGATGAGTGGCGATTTCAGCCCCCTGTCGGCGGAAAAGATGCTGAGCCTGCCGACCAGCGGCGATGACGTTTTCTTCCGCGACTGGCGCCTGCTGGGGCAGCCCTATCTGCTGGTCGGGAATGTGACCCGGGAAGGGGATCGGGTCAGGGTTCGCTATGAGCTCTTCGATGTGAACAGTGAAAAACGCCTGTTGGGGGAAACGTCCACCACCTCGGTG
The DNA here is from genome assembly GCF_042651045.1 of Marinobacter lacisalsi. Taxonomy (NCBI): domain Bacteria; kingdom Pseudomonadati; phylum Pseudomonadota; class Gammaproteobacteria; order Pseudomonadales; family Marinobacteraceae; genus Marinobacter; species Marinobacter lacisalsi. The sequence continues at coordinate 37,168 of NZ_JBHSDI010000014.1, read as the reverse complement.
AACAACATCCGCACCCTTGCGCACCATATCAGCGACAAGGTGTACGAAGCCCTCACCGGGGTGCCGGGCGTGTTTTCTACCAAACTTGCCTACGTCACTCTGGATGAACATGAGGGCAAGCCCCGTTACCGTCTGCAGGTCAGCGATGTGGACGGGCGCCGGGCCAGTGTCAGGCTCGAGAGCCGGGAACCCGTCCTGTCGCCAGCGTGGTCGCCGGACGGCAAGCAGCTGGCCTACGTGTCTTTTGAAAGCGGCAGGCCACAGATCTTTGTGCACGAACTGGCTACCGGCAAACGTACCGTCGTGGCCTCCTATCCGGGTCTGAACTCTGCCCCCAACTGGTCTCCCGATGGCCGCTCATTGTTGGTGACCCTGTCGCGTTCGGGTAACGCGGAGATCTACCGGCTGGATCTGGACTCCCGTTCCCTGACACGCCTGACGGACCACTGGGGTATTGATACCGAAGGGGAGTGGCACCCCGACGGCGAAGCCATTGCGTTCACTTCTGACCGCTCCGGCGGCCCCCAGATCTACATCAAGGACAGTCAGAGCGCCTCGCCCCGAAGGGTCACCTTTGGCGGTCGATATAACGCCCGGCCCCGATTCGGCCCGGATGGCGAGTATATCTACTATGTCCATCAGCGCGATGGCGCCTTTCATATTGCCCGTACCGAACTGGACTCCGGTGATGAGCAGGTATTGACCCGCACCGGAGCGGATGAATCCCCGAGCATCGCGCCCAACGGGCGCATGCTGATCTACGCGACCCGTCAGGGTAATGACAATGTACTGACGGTTATTTCCGCCGATGGCGGTGCTGCGTATACCCTGCCGGCGGCCCGGGGCGATGTGCGTGAACCCGCCTGGTCTCCGATCCTCCGTTGAACGGCGGTGGAACAGGATGCGGGACGTTGAAGACAGGAAAACAGAAACCAAACCAGAAGGATGTTTTATGAATACCATGATCAAGAAATCCGCATTTGCCCTCGTGCTCTCACTGGGGCTGGTCGCAGGTTGTAGTACCACCGGAGACGAGCCGATGGGCGACGACGAAATGAGTGCGGTGGACCAGGATGGTGGTGCCTCCACCTACGGCGGTGACGACAGCGGCGGTATTTCCTCCGATGAGCTGAGCGACCGCGAGCGCCGGCAGCAGGCGGGGCAGGGTGCCTCCGGCGATGATGCGGCCCTGCGTCGTATTACCACCTTCTACTTCGACTTTGATACGGCCGAGATCAAGGCGGAATCCCGTGATGTGCTGGCGGCCCACGCCCGGTACCTGTCCAGCAACCCGAACGTCAACGTGCGCCTGGAAGGCCACACGGACGAGCGTGGTACCAAGGAATACAACCTGGCTCTGGGCGAGCGCCGCGCCAATGCGGTACAGCGTTTCCTGGTGGTCAACGGTGCTGACCGCAGCCAGCTTGAAACCGTAAGCTATGGCGAAGAAAAGCCGGCGGCCATGGGTTCCAACGAGAGTGCCTGGGCCCAGAACCGTCGGGTTGAACTGATTTTCCGCTGATATTGAGCGGCGACTGACAATAGGTGTTCCCATGAGAAAGCTCCTCGTGGCGGCAGTGGCGCTGGCGGTTTCCGCCGGCGCCCTGGCGCAATCATCCACGCCCGCGTACCAGAATAACCAGTCGGAAGCCCGTCGGCAGTCTGCCGGCAATCAGGGTAATGCCGAGCTGTTTTTCATGATCGAACGACTCCAGCAGGAAGTTCGCAGCCTGCGTGGTGAGCTCGAGGAGCAGCGGCACCAGCTGGATCGGCTGACGCAGCAATCCCGTGAGCGCTACATTGACCTGGACCAGCGCCTGCTGGAACTTTCGGAGAAGCAGGATCAACGCCAGTCCAGCACAGGCGGATCGGGGCGTTCACCCGCTGCCGCGTCCCCCCAGCGACAGGTACCGCAAACCGTGAGCCGGGAATACCGGCAGCCTTCCGCGGAGGAACGGGAAACCTACGAGAAAATCCAGACCCTGATCCAGCAGGACAAGGCCTATGACAAGGCCATCGGAGAGCTCTACGATTTCATCAGCGAGTATCCGGAAGGAGACCTGACGGTCAATGCCTATTACTGGCTGGGGGAGGTCTACCTGGTCAAGCCTCAGCTGGAGCAGGCCAAGCAGGCCTTTACCATCGTGGCGACCCGTTTCCAGGATCACCGCAAGGCGCCGGATGCCCTTTACAAGCTGGGGGTGGTGCATGACCGCATGGGTGAGAAAGACCAGGCGGAAAGGTACATGAAACGGGTCGTTGATCAGTACGGAGCCAGCCAGGCTGCCAGTCTGGCAAAAAAATACCTGGGAGCCAGTTAAAAGGGGTTGATCACCCCGGAAAAATCCGTACTATATGCGCCTCGTTTGGGTCGTTAGCTCAGTTGGTAGAGCAGTTGGCTTTTAACCAATTGGTCGAAGGTTCGAATCCTTCACGACCCACCAAATCAAGAGGCTGGCACGGAGCGCTGGTCTGATCCCCGGTTACGGGTCGTTAGCTCAGTTGGTAGAGCAGTTGGCTTTTAACCAATTGGTCGAAGGTTCGAATCCTTCACGACCCACCAATCAGGCAGGCGGATCTAATGTCGCTGTCTGCCGTAAAAAGAGCCTCCGGGCTCTTTTTTTTTGTCTGGAAATCCCCACAATCAGGGGAGTGTGGCAACTATCCATAGTGCAGGCTGGCCGTGTCAGGCCTATGACCGGAAAGTGAGGGCCAAGTATGGGTGGTATACTGCACGCATTCTGGAGTAGCAACAGAGAAGCGAATGATGACACGAGCTGAAGATCGTATCCTGGTTCAGGAACACCTCGCCCACAAGGCAGAGCCAAAACCTCTGAGCGACGAGGAAAAGGCCGGGCTGGAGGCGCGCATCCGCGAGGCCCTGCGGGAACAGGATGCGGTACTGGTGGCCCACTATTACACCGATCCGGACATCCAGCGCCTGGCCGAGGAAACCGGCGGGTGCGTGGCGGATTCTCTGGAGATGGCCCGTTTTGGCAACGAGCATCCGGCTTCTACAGTGGTCGTGGCAGGTGTCCGCTTCATGGGGGAGACCGCCAAGATCCTCAATCCGGAAAAACGCGTGCTGATGCCCACCCTGGAAGCAACCTGCTCACTGGATATCGGCTGCCCCGCCGATGAGTTCACTGCCTTCTGCGATCAGCATCCGGACAGGACCGTGGTGGTCTACGCCAATACGTCCGCCGCTGTGAAGGCGAGGGCAGACTGGGTGGTTACCTCCAGCTGCGCGCCTGCGATCGTCGAACACCTTGATTCCCGGGGCGAGAAAATCCTGTGGGCACCGGACAAGCACCTGGGCGGCTATATCCAGCGGGCCACCGGAGCCGACATGCTGATGTGGGATGGCTCCTGCATCGTGCACGAGGAGTTCAAGTACCAGGGGCTGGAGGATCTCAAGGCCCTGTATCCGGATGCCGCCGTGCTGGTGCATCCGGAATCTCCGGAGGCCGTGGTGGACATGGCGGATGTGGTCGGTTCAACCTCGCAGCTGATCAATGCTGTGCAGTCCATGCCCAACGAACGCTTTATCGTGGCCACCGATAACGGCATTTTCTATAAAATGCAGCAACTGGCCCCGAACAAGACCCTGGTCGAGGCGCCCACCGCCGGTAATGGTGCCACCTGTCGCAGTTGTGCCCACTGCCCGTGGATGGCCATGAACGGGCTGGAGAATCTGCTGCATGTACTGGAGCAGGGTGATCAGGAAATCCATGTGGATGAGGCCCTGCGTGAGGATGCACTGCGTCCGCTGCGGAGGATGCTGGATTTCACCGCCAGAATGAACCTCCAGGTGGCCGGTAACGCCTGAATCAGTCGCCGGCCGGTTGCTTCAGGACCGGTTCAGGCGACGACCCACTTCCGCCAGCCTCTCGGATATAACCTGCCTGAGCGGGGCGCTGTGCGGTACCCGCTCCTGGGCCTGGCGAAGCTGGCGTTGGGCAGCTTCCAGGTCACCCATGAGAATGTCGTACTCGGCCCGCGCGCGGTGCACGCCCACGATGTTCCGGGCCATGCCCTCGGCCTCGGCCAGCCGCAGCCAAAGGTCCGCCCGCCGGGGGTGTTCCCGGGTCAGGGTGGTCAGATAGTTCGCCGCCTGGCTGCCGTTGCTGGCCTCGATTTCAATGTGGGCCAAACGGTCGGTAATCGGATAGTTGCCGGGATTGCGGCGCAGGGCAGTCTTCATCAGTTCCCGGGCCTGGCCCAGCTCGCCCTGTAACTGCAGCGCCTCCGCCAGGGTTACCTGATAGGTGATGCGGTGCGGGTTGCCATCGAGCAGTTCCTCAAGGATCCTGCGGGCACGGTCTGCCTCTTCGTTGGCCAGCAGGGCCACGGCCAGCCCATACCGGGCAGCTTCCCTGCGACCGGCAGCGGGGTTCTCAAGGTAGGCGGAAAACGCGTCAATGGCTTCGCCCTTGTTGCGGGCGTAGCGGACCTGTAACCGTGAACGCACCAGGTGATATTCCAGGCTGTCGCCATCACTGGAACCCCGAAACTGGTCCGCCCGGCTGCGCGTGTCTGATACCCGGGACTGGGTCAGGGGGTGAGTCGACAGGTACTCGGGGGGGCGATTCCCCTGCAGGCGGCTTTGCCGCATCATGATCTCGAACATTTCCGGCATGCCTGCGGGGTTGAGCCCCGCATCCGACATGATTTCCATGCCAATCCGGTCGGCTTCCTGTTCGTGGGCACGGCTGTATGACAGCATGTTCTGCACGCTCATGGCCTGGGTGCCCATGATGGCTGCCAGGCCGGCTTCGGAACCAGTCACCGCAGCCAGAACGACACCTGCGATAATGCCTGCCGCGGTCAGCGGTGCCGACCGCTCCTGCTGTTCCAGGCGCCGGGCAAAATGGCGCTGGCTCAGGTGGGCCAGTTCGTGGGCGATGACCGACCCGAACTGCTGCTCGGTTTTCGCGTTCAGGAACAGACCACCGTTAACGCCAACAATCTTGCCGGGCACCGCGAAAGCGTTAATGCCAGGGTCGTCAATCACCACAATGGTGAGCTCACGATTGCTCAGCGGCGTGTAAGGCACCAGGCTGTAAATCATTGAAGTCAGGTATTCGTTGACCAACGGGTCGTGAATCTGGCTTGCCGACCGCCGGATGGAGCTCATAACCTGCTGGCCGATCTCGGCTTCCATCTGGTCTGACAGCAGGCCGCCGCCGAGGCCACCGATGGCAGGCAGGTCTCTGTTCTGGGCCCGGGCGAGGCCGCCCATCAGGGGGGCAAACAGCATGATCAGGGCCATGACCAGTGCTACGGAGCGTCGCGGCGAGCAGGGGTAATTACGGAAATCTAAAGTCATACCTTGGCTGATATACTCCACAGAAAACAACGCGGGCCCCACGAAACACTGCCGGCACATGAAACAATGCAAGTCGCCGAATCCATGGGCATAATGGTTGCCCGGCAACCAGTGCGAGACTGACAGAAACAACGTATGGTCGATAATACCCTTGATGCTACCGGGCTGCGATGCCCAATGCCATTGCTAAAGGCCAAGTTACAGCTTGGCACCATGACACCGGGCCAGAAGCTCGAAGTGCTGGCCACTGATGCCGGATCCGCACGGGATATTCCTGCCTGGCTGGCCCATACCGCGCACGAACTGGTCTCCAGCGACGAGGAACAGGGTCGTTTTCGCTTCATCATTCGTGTCGGAAAGCAGGAGTAAGTTCCCCGATGGTTCGTATTTTACGTGGTCTTGCCCACAAATATTTCTCGGATGACGAAGCTGTCATCCTGTTCCTGCTGTTATTGGGCGGTGTCCTGACCATCATGTTCCTTGGTGCCATGCTGGCACCGGTGATCGCCTCGGTCATTATTGCCTTTATACTCCAGGGTCTGGTGACACGACTGAACCAGGTGGGGCTGCCGGAACTGGTTTCGATCGTTGGCGGGTTTGTCGTGTTCCTGGGAACCCTGGCAGCTTTCCTGTTCGGGCTGCTGCCGCTGATCTGGGCCCAGCTGGCTTCCCTGGCTACTGAAGCCCCGCGCATCTTCCGGGAAATGCGCAGTTACCTCGAGCTGCTGCCGGAGCAGTACCCCAATCTGATCTCCATGGAGGCGGTCAACGATTTCTACCACCAGGTGACCTCTGAGCTGGGTAACGCGACCCAGTGGCTGGTGTCCTTCTCCCTGAGCAGTATTCCCGACCTGGTGGGTCTGCTGATCTACCTCGTACTGGTACCCATCCTGGTGTTTTTCCTGCTTAAGGACCGGCGCCTGATACTCGGGGCCATCGCCCATCTGTTGCCGAACCAGCGGCCGATGATGAGCCAGATCTGGCAGGAAGTGAACCAGCAGTGCGCCAACTATGTCCGTGGCAAGGCCGTTGAAATCCTGATTGTAGGCGGCGTGACCTTCATTACCTTCCGGCTGCTCGGCGTGCCATACGCGGCGTTGTTATCGCTGCTGGTGGGGCTGAGTGTGGTCATTCCCTACATCGGGGCGGCCGTCGTCACCGTACCGGTGGCCATGATTGCGCTGTTTGCCTTCGGCTGGGGGTCGCACTTCATCTGGGTCATGGTGGCCTACGGCATTATACAGGCGCTGGACGGCAACGTTCTGGTACCGTTGCTGTTTTCCGAGGTAAATAATCTGCACCCGGTGGTGATCATTATCGCCGTGCTGTTCTTCGGCGGAATCTGGGGGTTATGGGGGGTGTTCTTCGCCATTCCGCTGGCTACCATGGTCAAGGCGGTGTTTTCAGCATGGCCGGTGCGACCCGGTAATCCCGAAGAGCTTGTGGAGTGATGTTCCCGGTCTGGTGAGTTGCCCCCGGAAACGAGGGCACTGGCGTGATCTGGTGCGGTATACAGCCGGCCGGGCTTACAGGGCCCGAACGGCGTCCAGGACCTCTTCGGCATGACCCGGCACCTTCACACCCCGCCATTCCCGGCGTAGCTTGCCGTCATTGTCGATCAGGAAGGTGCTTCGTTCGACCCCCATGTGCTCCTTGCCATAGAGCTTCTTGAGTTTGATAACGTCGAACAGGGAGCAGATGGCCTCATCCTTGTCAGAGATGAGATGGAACGGGAAATCGTGTTTGGCGCGAAAGTTTTCGTGGGCCTTGAGCCCATCCCTGGAAACACCGAGAATGACCGCGTCGAGCGCCTGGAACTGATCGTGAAGATCGCGGAAATTCTGGCCTTCGGTGGTGCAGCCAGGGGTGTTGTCCTTCGGGTAGAAGTAGATCACTACATGCTTCTTGCCCCTGAAATCGGACAGCCGGATGGTCTGGTCTCCGGTGGCAGGCGCTTCAAAATCGTGAACCGGTTGGTCGAGTTCAGGCTTTGCCATGGCTCCTCCTTTGTTTCCCTTGTGTCGGTTGACACCCAAGATTACCATAACCGTTTTATCTGCACGGAGTCCTTATGATTACTGGTAGCCTTGTCGCTCTGGTGACGCCCATGCACCCGGATGGCAGCATTCACTGGGAGCAGCTGGATGCACTGGTGGACTTTCACCTTGATAACGGTACCCACGGCATTGTCGCGGTCGGTACCACTGGCGAGTCAGCAACCCTGACCCCCGAGGAACATCTCAAGGTGATCGGGCAGATCATCAAACGCACGGCAGGCCGGATCCCGGTCATTGCCGGTACCGGTGGTAACTCCACCCATGAGGCGATTGCGCTCACCTCCGAGGCGGCCAGGCTCGGTGCGGACGCCTGCCTGCTGGTGGTGCCTTACTATAACAAGCCCACCCAGGAAGGCCTGTATCTGCACTTCAAGACGATCGCCGAGTCCGTGCCGAACGTCAGTCAGATTCTCTACAATGTACCGGGCCGCACGGCCTGTGACATGCTCAATGAAACGGTCGAGCGGCTGGCGGACATCCCCAACATCGTGGGCATCAAGGACGCGACCGGCAACATCCCCCGGGGTGCGGAACTGATCCGGGCCGTGGAGGGCCGGCTGGCCGTCTACTCCGGTGATGACGCCACCGCAGCGGGTCTCATGCTGGCCGGCGGCAAGGGCAACGTATCGGTGACCGCCAACGTAGCGCCGAAGCTGATGTCACAATTGTGTGAGGCAGCAATAGCGGGCAACGAAGAGGAATCCGACCGTCTGAACCACATCCTCGAGCCGCTCAACCGCAAGCTGTTTCTCGAAGCCAACCCGATTCCGGTCAAGTGGGCCCTGCAGCGTATGGGCATGATGGATACGGGCATCCGGCTGCCCCTGACACCCCTCAGCGAGAAGTTCCATGGTGAGGTTGAAGAGGCACTCAAAGCGGCAGGCGTACTCTGAATGAGACACAGCAACAACTCAGTGATGCTTTGTTCCCATGGGTTGCCACGGGTTCGTTCACTCCTGGCACTGGCTGCTGCGGGGGTCCTGGTCAGCGGCTGCAGTCTCTTTCAGGACAGCTCCGATGACTATGCGACCGCGAAGCAGGCGGAACCCCTGCATGGCATCGACGGCGAGCCGTTACCCCGGCAGCGCTCTGCTTATCCCATCCGTTCGGTCAGCGGCAGCGGCACCATGGCCAGTCAGGTGCCGCGCCCGCCGGACCTGACCGCCGAGATTCTTGACGAGAACTACGTTATTGAGTCGGTGGATGATCAGTCCTGGCTGCTGGTGAATGACGTACCAGGACGGATATGGCCATCGGTGGCGGCCTGGATGAACCAGGTGGGCCTGGGGGTGGCTTCCGATAGCACCCAGTTGGGCATGATGCAGAGCGAAATTGTCAATTTCAGCCGCCGTGCCAGAGCGGTGGTGGGGCTGGACGAAACCGGGGCCGACGAACCGCTGACGTTGGTGCAGGCGCGACTGGCGCCCGGCGTACGGCGTAAGACCACCGAAATCCAGCTTCGCCCGAGGCTGGTAGCGGAGTCCCCTGGTCGCCTGCTGTCCTGGCAGGATGACCCCAGGGACCAGGCGCTGGAAGAAGAACTGCTCCGGGACCTGTCTGAATTCCTCCAGGCCCGGGAAGACAGCCGCTCCTATTCCCGGGCTGCGCTGTCCATGAGCAGCGAGCCCCGTGTCACCATGCGCCAGCCCGACGCCGAACAGGCACAGGCGGTGGTGATCGAGCTGCCTTTTGACCGGGCCTGGGGTGAGGTGCGCCGGGTATTCGAAGACGAGAATATTCCCATCCTGGACCTCGACCAGAGTGCCGGCTATATCCTCGTGGACGGTCGTCCCGCGGATGAGCGCGAGCGTAGCTGGTTTACCAGCTGGTTTGCCGGGGACGAGGTCAAACCGGTTGCTACCAACCGTATCGAACTGATGGAAAGCGGCGACAAGGTCTTTGTCACCGCCGAACGGGCCGACAGCTATAATGGCGGTAACTACTCCCGGTCCGTGCTGTCCCGGCTCTACGAATACCTCTATTGATAACCGTCCCCGGTCGAAGACGGGGCGGAATGAACCATGGTGTGGCCAGGCAGCTATCGCGCTGGCCACCGGAGACTGATATGGAAAAGCACAAAGAACTCTACGCGGGCAAGGCCAAGTCCGTTTTCACCACCGACAACCCTGACCGTTTCGTGCTGGTGTTCCGTGACGACACCTCGGCCTTTGATGGTGAAAAAAAGGAACAGCTGAATCGCAAGGGCATGGTAAACAACCGTTTCAATGCCTTCATTATGGAAAAGCTCGAAGCGGCCGGCGTTCCCACCCATTTTGACCGCTTGCTGTCATCCACCGAATCGCTGGTCAAAAAGCTCGACATGATTCCCGTTGAGTGCGTGGTTCGCAACGTATCGGCTGGCAGCCTGTGTCGCCGTCTGGGCGTGGAAGAGGGCCAGGACCTGAATCCACCTACCTATGAGCTTTTCCTGAAGAACGATGCGCTGCACGACCCCATGATCAACGAGTCGCTGTCGGTGACCTTTGGCTGGGCGAAGCAGGAAGAGCTGGACGAGATGAAGCGGCTGACCTATCAGGTCAACAGTGTGCTCAAATCACTGTTTGCCGACGCCGGTATGCTGCTGGTGGATTACAAGCTGGAGTTCGGTCGTTGCGATGGGCGTATCGTTCTGGGTGACGAGTTCAGCCCCGACGGCTGCCGCATCTGGGATCGGGAGACCCGCAAGAAGATGGACAAGGACCGTTTCCGCCAGGGACTTGGTGATGTCATTGAGACCTACGAGGAAGTCGGGCGGCGTCTCGGCATCCACTTCGACGAATGAATAGCGCGGGGCCGGTTCGGCCCCATCGTTTTTCTGCAAACCCGTAGTTTGCGCAATCGCCAGACGGGAGACTGCCATGAAAACCCTGAAATCAGCACTGGTCGTATCGGCCCTGTTTACCATGCCTGTTGCCCAAGCCGATGTACTGGGTTTCGGCGCCAGTATCGGTTACTGGGACTCCGATCTCTCCGGCAAGGCCGCCAAGGGCGGCGACCGGGTCAACGTCGAGAATGATCTGGACCTCAGCAATAACAATGAGGTCAACCTGAGCGCCTACCTGGAACACCCGGTTCCACTGTTGCCCAATGTCCGTCTGAGCTATCTGCGCATCGATCAAAGCGGCCGTGGAGAACTTGGCACCGGCTTTGACGGCATTCCTGTCGGCGCGACGGTGGATTCGAGCCTTGACTGGCGCCAGACCGACCTGACCCTCTACTACGAAGTGCTCGACAACTGGATTAACCTGGATCTGGGCCTGACCGCCCGCGATCTGGACGCTGAGTTGAAGGTGAGCGACAGGGCAGGCCTGTACAACAGTGAGACGAAGATCGATGCAGTCGTGCCCATGGCCTATGCCGCCGGTCGGTTTGATCTGCCCCTGACCGGCGTATCGGTCGGCATTAACGGCAATGTCGTCAGCTACGGTGGCGACTCCGTGTACGATTACGATATCTACGGCCAGTATAATTACGCAGGTGTGCAGCTGCGTGCAGGCTACCGTGAAATGGCCGTGGACTACGAAGACGGCGACGAACGTCTGGACATCGATGTGGGCGGTCCTTTCGCCAGCGTTGGCTTCAGCTTCTGACTGGGAAGGCCCGCCACTGCGGTTGACGGAGTTGGCGGGCTCTTAATGGCTGTAGGCCAGCGAATTAACCAAACGGAACACCAGTCCCGAACGACAGGACCACGATCTTGAAACTGCTTGTTACCGGCACGGCCGGATTCATTGGCTTCCACCTTGCGCGCCGGCTTCTGGAGCGGGGCGATGACGTCATTGGCGTGGATAACGTCAACCCTTATTACGACACCAGCCTGAAGGAAGCCCGGCTTGACCGGCTTCGCGATTTCCGCGGCTTTACCGAGGTGCGCCAGGACATTGCTGATCGTGGTGCGATGGAGGCGATCTTCCGGCAACACCAACCGCAGCGGGTGGCCCATATGGCGGCCCAGGCCGGCGTGCGGTACTCCATTGAAAACCCCAACGCCTATGTCGACAGCAACCTGGTGGGGTTCGTGAATATCCTGGAAGGGTGCCGCCACAACCAGGTGGAGCACCTGGTGTATGCTTCCAGCAGCTCGGTTTATGGTGCCAACGAGACCATGCCGTTCTCGGTTCAGGACAACGTGGATCATCCCGTAAGCCTGTACGCGGCGTCCAAAAAGGCCAACGAGCTGATGGCCCACACCTACAGCCACCTTTACCAGTTACCCACAACCGGGCTGCGTTTCTTTACCGTCTACGGACCCTGGGGGCGGCCGGACATGGCGCCGTTCCTCTTCACCCGGAAGATTCTCGCCGGTGAGCCGATCGACGTTTTCAATTACGGGCAACACAAGCGAGACTTCACCTATATTGACGATATTGTCGAAGGTGTGATCCGTACACTGGATCGTGTGGCCCAGCCCAATCCAGACTGGAGCGGACTGGAACCGGACGCCGCCTCCAGCAGGGCACCTTACCGGTTATACAATATTGGCAGCAACAACCCTGCGGAGCTGGCCCGTTTCATCGAGATTATCGAGCAGGAAACCGGCCGGACCGCGGAAAAGAACTATCTGCCCATGCAACCCGGCGATGTGGAGGCCACATACGCCGATGTGGACTCACTGATCAAGGATGTAGGTTACCAGCCCGAGACCTCGCTGGAAGACGGCCTGGCGCGTTTCGTCGCGTGGTATCGGGAGTTTTACCGGATATAGCGAAACCGTCGGGAGGATACTGTGATAGGTCCCCAGCTCGCAGACGAGAACCTGGTTGAATCATTTCGCATGCACGGGCGCTGGCAGGAGCCTGCGGAGGTCTGTGAGCGTGATGGTGTACTAATGATTGCCGGCTCCAACAGCCGCCCCGGCCTGTATCGCAACTGCGCCATGCGGCTGGACCCGTCTGTACCGGCCGGAAAGGCGTTCGAGCGGGCCATGAAATTCTTCGGTGCCCGGGAGCGGGGGTTCGCCCTGCTGACCCGCAAGCGACTGGACGAGGACATGGAAAGCCTGCTGTCCGATGCCGGTATTTTCCCCCGAGGCAGCTCTCCCTGCATGATCATTAACCGGGAACTGGAAGCGGCGCCACTGCCCACCGGCATGTATACGGAAGTCATTGAAGACGAAGACCGGCTGAGAGACAGTGTCCAGGTCAACATGGAGGCCTACCCCAGGTTGGGCATGTCGGCAGCGGACGTGGCAACCTTCTTCGAGAACGGTGACCGTGTGCTGAACGACAATGTGTCTGGCGTTGTTGCCTACAAGGACGGCGTGCCCCTGGCCACGGCACTGACCTACCTCACTGGCAGCTCCGCCGGTGTCTACTGGGTGGGCACCCTGGCATCCGCCGAGCGCCAGGGGCTGGCAGGTGCCTGCACACGCCTTGCCGTCAACGCCGGTTTCGAACAGGGTGCCCGTCTGGTCACCTTGCAGGCCAGCCCCTTTGGCCTGCCGCTGTACCAGCGCCTTGGCTTCCGGAATTACGACGGGCTCAGTTTCTATATTTTTGGTCGTTCACAGGTAAGCTGACGGCCGGTATTATCAAACCCGACCAACGCTCTGACAGGAAAGGATGCCTGTGAGTGATGGGGTTGTTGGCCCGGTGGGGCAGGGCGCTCTGGCTCCGATATCGTTTACTGAATCGCAAGGACCGTACCCCGCGTTCTTCCCTCGTTCGTTTCTTTTACTCAAGCCTCGCTTTGCTGGGCCTTCTGGCTGTGCTCTTCAGGTTGTGCGGCCAGAACAGATGCTACGAACCCCTGGCCACACTGGTTGAAGCCGTCTTCCAGGGTAATGTGGAGGAAGTAAAGCGAATGTTTGACGACGTTTAATGCCCCGCGCCATAGGCCGCGTTGATGGTTCGTTTCGCGGCGTCGTAATGGTTCTTGAGCCGTTTGATCCCCGACATCTGGGTAATCGGCGAACCGAAGTACCATAACGGGGTGATGATCATAACAATATCTTGCACCGGCGTGTCCGCCCGGTATTCACCCGTGCCAATGGCCAGTCTTACCGCATGGGCCACACACTCCTCAAAGTATCGTGACATCTCGGCGATACCCTCAACCACTTCGGTGTCCACCGTGCTGAAGTCAAAGCGGGCCCGGGAGGAAAGGCTCCACGGGGTCAGTTCGTCGCCCGGTTTGTTGAACTCCCCGAAGCGGCTTCTGGCATCCTCAAACAGCAGGTCGATTCGTTCTTCGAGCGACAGACCCGGCTTTAACCAGATCCTCTCCAGAGAGACTTTTACCTCCTCAAACGTCTGGCCAAAGACCTCCTTGACCAGCTCGGACTTATTGCCGAAGTGATAGTGAAGATTTGCCCGGGTCGAGCCGACTTCCTTGGCAATATCCCCGTAGCTCACCGCATCGAGGCCCCTCGTAATAAAAAGGCGCCGGGCCACCTCAAGCACTTGGGCCCGGGTGTCTTTCGATTTCCGGCGAGCCGGGGACGCTGTTGCTGAGGCCTCGGCCATGAGTACTCCTGAAGCTGGGATCTGTTGTGCTCATCATTGCCAATCGCTTACTTACTTGCAAGTCAGTTTTGTTTCATTAAAACTGACTTGGGCGTAAGTAGTTTCAGGAAGAACAGTAAGGAACGTCTGCTAATAACCACAACAGAAACAATAGAAAAGAAGGTGAAATCGATGGAGAGGATTCTGGTCGCCAATCGCGGTGAAATTGCCATCCGGATCATCCGGGCCGCGCGTCAGTTGGGCAAGGAAACCGTTGCGGTGTACGCCAGGGACGATGCAGCCTCTCTTCATGTCACATACGCTGACCAGGCTTGCGAGCTTCCCCGGGAGGGTGCGGCTGGCTATCTGGATGCCCGGGCCCTGGTTGATGCTGCATGCCGCATGGGTTGTACAGCGGTACATCCGGGCTACGGTTTTCTCAGTGAGAACGCCGACTTCGCCCGGCTTTGTGCGGCTGAAGGTCTTCGCTTTATCGGCCCGACCCCGGAAATCCTGGACCTGTTCGGCAGCAAGGTCAAAGCCCTGCAACTGGCCCGTGACGCAGGTGTGCCGGTAATGCCCGGCACTTCCGAGGCCACCAGCTTGGAGGCCGCCCGTGCATTCGCCGGAGAACACGGTGCCGTTATGCTCAAGGCCATGGCCGGTGGTGGAGGCCGTGGCATGAGGGTGGTGCGAGACGCCGGGGAGCTCGACGAGGCGTTTGAACGGTGCTGCTCGGAAGCCCGGCAGGCCTTTGGCAATGGCGACCTGTATGTCGAGAAACTCCTGCTCTATGCCCGGCATATCGAAGTGCAGGTTATTGGTGACGGCTCCGGCCAGGTGACTCACCTCTGGGAGCGGGATTGCACGGTCCAGCGCCGCCACCAGAAGCTCATTGAGATCGCCCCGAGCCCGGTGCTTGATGAACACCTGCGGGAGCAGATCCTGGACGCGGCTGTGAAGCTGGCCTCCCATGTTAACTACAGTAACATTGGCACCTTCGAATTCCTGGTGTCTGACGAGGGCTTCTGGTTCATGGAAGCCAATCCCCGGCTGCAGGTCGAGCACACCGTGACCGAGGAAATCACTGGCATTGACCTGGTCCAGACACAAATCCATATTGCCTCCGGTCAGTCGCTGGCGGACCTTGGCCTGCAGACATCGCCCGCGCCAAAGGGATTTGCCATCCAGGCCCGTGTGAACCTGGAGGAGCTCTCCGAAGATGGCACGTCAGTGCCCCGGGCCGGGCTGATCAGGGCCTTTTCACCACCGTCTGGCCCCGGCATTCGGGTGGACACCTATGGCTACGCCGGCTACCGGAGCAGCCACCGCTACGATTCACTGATCGCCAAGGTAATCGCCCGTGGCCATGATTTCCCCGGGGCGGCAAAAGCATTGTCGGCAGCCCTGCGCGAATTCCATATCGCGGACATACCGACCAACACGCCGTTGCTGAGGGCCATTCTCGACCACCCGGACTTCCTTGGCGGCGACTACAGCACATCCTTCATGGCTGACCACATGAAGGCGTTACAGGGAAGCATGGCGGGGCAGAGTACGCTCGCGCCCCCAGGCTCGCCCGATAGCAGTCCGCAGGACCAGACTGTCGGCCCGGATACAACCGCACTTCCGGCGGATTACGACCCTTCCGACGCCATCCACGCGCCGATGGAAGGGATGATTGTTTCGTTGGATATAGCCATTGGTGATCGGGTACGCCGGGGAGACCCCCTCATGGTGATCGAGGCCATGAAAATGGAGCAGTCGGTTCGTGCGTCTCACGACGGTATCGTCCGGTCGATTGCCGTAAAGCCCGGTGACGTTATCAGGGAGCGGAGTATTCTGGCGATCATCGAGTCCAGCGGTACGGAGGCATCCCATGAGGATTCCGCAACCGGTTCGCTGTTTACCGAAGAGGATCAGGGCTGGGGTGCGGAAGTCGACGAAATCAACCGTCGGCTCGAGCTGGCCCAGGAAATGGGTGGTCCGGACAAGGTCGGGAAGCAGAAGGCCAAGGGCAAGCTGACCGCCCGCGAGCGTGTGCAGGCCCTGGTGGACGAGGGCAGTTTCACGGAATTGGGGGCCCTGACCGGTTTTGGCGAGTACGACGAGAACGGCGAGCTGATCACCGTCAAGCCCGCCAATTTCATAGGCGGCACCGCGCGGCTTGATGGCAGGCGGGTCACCCTCGGCGTGGACGACTTCACTCTGCGGGCCAGCTCAGGCGATGCCGCCATTCACGCCAAGCAGATCTTCCTGGAGAACTACGCCCGCCAGATGCGATTACCCGTGGTACGCCTGCTGGATGGTGCGTCCGGCGGTGGTAGCGTGAAAATGGCCCTGCAGAACGGTTTCCATTATGTGCCCCTGAACCCCGGCTGGGATGCCGTGGTGGACAACCTTTCCCTGGCGCCGGTCGTCGCAGCGGCCGTGGGCCCGACCGTCGGGCTGGGGGCAGCGAGGCTTGCCATGTCGCACCTGGCGGTGATGGTCCGGGGCATTGGCCAGGCGTTCACCGCCGGGCCCCCGGTGGTCAAGGGCAGCACCGGGGAGGACCTCACGCTCGAAGAGCTCGGGGGCACCGACATCCACGCGGAGAGTGGCGTTGTTGAACGCATGGTCGGTTCCGAGCAGGAAGCCTTTGACGTCATTCGTGCCTTCCTGTCCTATCTGCCCCGGAATGTTGACGAGCTTCCACCGAGAGAGGCTTGTGACGACCCGGTGGATCGATGCGAGGAATCCCTGCTGACAGCCATCCCCCGCAACTCCCGCAAGCCCTACGATATCGGGGCAATCCTGGAGTCGATCTTTGATCAGGGGTCGGTGTTCATTTATTCGGAATACGGTGGCTCGACCGTCACCGCGCTGGCCCGTCTCAATGGCCATCCCGTTGGTGTACTGGCGACCAACCCGCTTAAGGGTGTCACCATGTCCGTCGAGGGCGCGCAGGCCGCTACCCGTCTGGTGGACCTGTGCGAGACGTTTCACCTGCCCCTTGTCAGCCTCACGGATCAGGGTGGCGTCTCCATCGGCTCCGCGGCGGAGCGGCGGGGCACCATCCGCCACGGTGTACGAGCCATTTCCGCGATATACCAGGCCAGGGTTCCCCAGGCAGAGCTGATCCTGCGCAGGATCTTTGGCGTGGGCGGCGCGGGCATCGTCAACCGGCACCGAGCGTCGCCAAGCTGGTCCTGGCCGTCGGGCAGCTGGGGCTCACTGCCGTCCCGTGGGGGCATCGAGGCTGCGTTCAGCGGCCAACTGAACCAGGCGGAAGACCGGGAACAGGAAATGCAGCGGTTGGAACGATTGATGGAAAACATCGCCTCTCCCTTCCGCACCGCCGAGAAATTCGGAGTTCAGAACATGATCGATCCACGGCAAAGCCGTCGACTGCTCTGTGAGTGGGTGGAGGATGCCTACAGTACATTGCCGCAGTTGCTCGGCAAGCCGGCGTTCGGCGCTCGTCCTTAGTCTCCGTCATTGTTCGACGCCTTTCCGGTCCTGGTAGAGCAAGGCGGCGTCCCTTGTGAGGAAGTCGCCCTTTGGCCTGATCTTGGTCTTTTAGACCATCCCAAACATTGTTGTTTTGTATTCTTTTGGATACACTTTGATCATGTACAAAATTTACGCATCTCAGCTTTTCAATGACTGGCTGGATGGTCTGAAGGACCAGAAAGCGAAAGGCAAGATACTGGCCAGGATGGACCGTGCGGAGTGTGGAAACTTTGGAGATCACAAGGCGCTCGGTGACCACGTATCGGAGATGCGGCTGACCCATGGTCCCGGGTATCGGATTTATTACACGCAGGTTGAGGATGTGGTTTTCCTGCTCCTGAACGGTGGTGACAAATCCTCCCAGAAGAAAGATATCAGGAAGGCCAAGGAAATGGCCGCTGAGCTTCATGAGGCTGGCAGGTAGGAGGTGATGACGATGGCTGTAAATCAAGATGCAATGGAAAAGTACGGTGTCCGCCCCTTTGATGTGGCGGAACACCTGAAAACCGATGAGGATATCGCCGGCTACCTGACGGAAGTGCTTGTAGAGGGCGATATGGACGCGTTGCTGAAAGCACTTAACAATGTCGCCAGGGCCCGTGGTATGACACAGGTTGCAGAGGCGGCCGGTTTAGGTCGAGAGAGTCTGTATAAGGCTCTCTCTGAAGGTGCCAAGCCCCGGTTCGATACAATCAACCGCGTACTCAATGCGCTCGGCGTCTGTTTGCGGGCAGAGCCTGTTGGTAGTGAAACAACAGCACGAAACTCAGGCAACGACGAAAAGCTGAACCTCGCCTGATACGGCGGCGCAGGAAAATAAATCGTAAAAAGCCCCCGAACGTTTCCGCTCGGGGGCTTTTCAGTATCTGGTAGGACCAGGCAGATTTGAACTGCCGACCGCTGCCATGTCAAAAATGCGCGCTAACACTCAGTAAGTGTATGTGTCTGCTATAGAAATATCTTTCAGCGCCATGCATCTAGTGCACGTACTTCACACTTTATGAATCAGTACACTAGATACTGTATATTGACAATACTCTATCGACCAAATCTCCTGTCCCCATGGCTATAGACGACAACGAAAGACATACGAAAAACGGTCAAGATGCCGATTAGCTGGAGGATGTTGCTTCAGATCTCGAGAGAGTCAAACGAAAACAAGAAGAGGCTTTTTCTGATGAAGCGGGTGAACCGAGATTTAGCCGGTCTGGAGTAAATCCCCAGGAAGCTGCTCACCGTAGAACCCAGAACTTGCATAAGGCTGCTCAAGCGGTTGACGCAAGGAACAAGAAACGCGAGGCAGATAAGGAGGAGCAGCAGCGCAGAGCACTGATTGCAATGAGTGAGCTCGCGGAAGTGCAGTCCGACAATCTGATAAAGCTCAGACAACAGGTGGAATCAGACTCGGTTCAAGCTGGTATCAATTTCGACAAGTCTCATCGACTTGAGAGGCGGGTCTATATTCTGAATTGGGTCATTGTGTCCGTATCGATCGTCACCGGTTTGATTGCTGCTGCTGGGGTTTGGGTGACCATGCAGTCTGGTACAGATATCTCCCCTGAAATTGAAGCTCTCACCGAGTCAGTTGTTGAATTGAGAGGCTCAGTATCGGAGTTGGAACGGAAAATAGGCCAGCTTAGTCCCGCCGATTCAGAAGCGATTTCAGCCCCAGCCCAGCCTCAACCCGCACCAGCTCCCGCTGATGCCCCTTCTGATAGTGCTCCGTCATCTTCTCATCAGCGTGGGCCATAAGCGGCTGGATGTAGGTCTCGTTGTCGTAGCCAGCTCGCGTGTAGAGCCATGAGCCCAGGCACGGATTTCGTGGAAGGTGGGACGTTAGCCCCGGGGCAGGTGGTCACAGGCGCCGGATTGATCGCGGTACTTCCGGAACTGCTCAATGAAGTGGTTTGGGGCCGGTTTGGTCCAGTGGTTGCGTTCTTCAGCTTCTTTCGTGCGTTTGGTGAAGTCAGCGAACGGGAGGTCCACCTCACGTTGCAGCAGGTTCCGGCCGAGTATAATATGCCGTGGAGTAAAAGGACTTGAAAAAGGATTGACGACATGGACGCACCGCGAGCTGAGGCGACCCTTGAGGGTCGGCGCCTTTACGACCGGGATCACGATTCCTACCATTACTACGAAATTGAAGGTGTCATCTGCACCGTCAATGAGCACTGCACTCTCGAACAGGTCGCTCTTTTCAACCGGATGCACCCCGCCCCGGGGACCTTTTCCAGTACGACACCGGTAGTCAGTGGCCAGTTGGGCATGGCAAGCCTCGGCTACGAAGGCACGAAACTGGATGACTTTGGCCCGATCATTCACCAAGTGTCGAACGACGGGCTAACGGTGGTGAATATCACGGCGGAGGGCCATCGTCTATATCCTGGTTACGTCCGTCGAACGGTTTTCCGCAAAGGCGACGATATCTACATCAGGACGGTCGGCGAAGGTATCGGAGCCATGCCCCGCATCAATGAAGATTTCGCCTCGGTTCTGTGGAACGGCCTCGTGAATTCGCATATCCGGTACCGGATCAACCTGCAATACAGGGTCAAGCAGCATGCCCGGTGAGCGGATTTTTCGCGGTTTTCTGGGGTTCCTGGTAACGCCCGCTATTGCAGCCGTCGCTTATGCCTTATTCGCATGGGGTGGAGAGCTTCGGCTGTTCGTTTTGCCATTCACGCTTGCCGTGGCGTATGGGCTGACGGTAGTTTTCATGTTACCGGCGTTTCTGTTGCTCACCACCAAGGGCTGGTATTCATGGTGGTCTGCGGTCGCCGTGCCCGGGATCATACTTGGTGTGTTCTTCCTGATATCTTCCTATTTCTCGTATCAGGATTATGGAGCGCTGGAATCTGGTGGGCGTGTACTGGCGAAGGATGGCGCGTTGACGACGGCTGGTTGGCTCAACCTCTTTGTTGATAGCGGGATAATGGCCGCTATAGGCTGCGCTTCCGGTTCGATTTTCTATGTCATCTATGGGCCAGTAAGGCGTTCTTGTAGGGTAGGAGCAGGGTAGGGGCGTTATCCTCTTCTCATTGCGGCCCAGCGAGACGTCGACGAGGGCCAGACCGGATTGCTTTTCCCCTCTATCTGGCCGCAAAAGAAAAGCCCCCGAACGTTTCCGCTCGGGGGCTTTTCAGTATCTGGTAGGACCAGGCAGATTTGAACTGCCGACCTCTGCCATGTCAAAGGGAAGGCTTAAGCTGTCCAAGTTGTTGTTTTATAACCAAATGAGAAGCTATTTTGTGCGAACTCAACGCATTAGGCGAACATAAGGAAAACAACGACTTGTATACTGTATATTGCATCCACTAATGGCCCAGAATATCCGATACATCCAGATCGGCCCGTACCTTTACCCACTGCTGTTCATGCCCCTTCTGGTAGTGCTCGGTCATCTTCTGGTCTGCGTGAGCCATTAACGGCTGAATGTAGCTTTCGTTGTCATAACCCTGTTGCTTATAGAGCCAGGAACCCAAAGCCCGGATTTCATGGAAAGTGGGACGTTCTCTCCGCTCCACCGTATCGAAAATACCCGTCAGATCACGAAGGCGACGGAACTCCGATGAAAAATGGTTGGCAGTAAGCTGTGACCAGTGTTCGCGATCCTGTGCTGTGTTACGTCGCTCCGGTTCGCGGTGAACAATATACGGACTGGCGATGCCGGAGCGCCTAGCCCGGGAAATGATCCCGGCCAGTCTGGAGCTTTCGATTTCCAGATACGCATGTTCATGCTTCTCGACCTTCTGGCGGATTACGCGGATCGTTCCTGTTTTTTGATCGAACTGCGAGAACTTCAAACCGATTACTTCATAGCGTCCCTGTAGGGTGATCAGTGCCAGCTCCATCGCAATTTGCATCCAGCTGGGGGAGATGGCATGGATAGCAGCGAACTGTGCTGGGGTCATGCGCTTCCTCTTCTTTTTAACGTCGGATCGGGCGAATGTAACTTCTGCCGGATTTTCCTGGTCAGCAGGATAGAGGCCTTTTGTCTGTGCAAATCGGAAGAGATCCACCAGGGTATTCCGGTGCTTTACATAACTGTCCCGGGTGAAGCTGGAATCCAGATATTCCGAAATGGCTTTTACATCCCTGGATTCAATGAGCTCCCGGCCCATATCCGCATCAAAGCGATTGAGCCGGTAATTGATGTTCTGGAGCGTACTGGCGGCCAGCTCCTTGTCAGCCAGATGCTCTTTCCGGTACCGGTCGATAAGGTGGCTCATGGTCTGGTCAGCAGTGCCTAGGACAGAACCAATCAAATCCCTCTCCCTGCTTAGCAGGCCATTGAGCTGGCGTGCTGCGGCCACAGCTTCGGGCTTTATGCTGCCCATGGTGTGCCAGGTCCGGGTGTCAGGTCGCCTGTATCGGAAGTAAGGGACGCCGTTGCGAACCTCACAATAGAGGTTCTCTGGCAGGTCAGAGTTACGCCGTAGGCGCTTTCGTGGAGCCATTAGTTAGCCATCACTCTGTCAATAAGCGGGTTGCCGGTAGCGGCGTTGTATTTTTCCGGGTCGACAAACCAGAGGTAGCCAACTTTACGGGCGCCAACAATATGGCCCCCCTTGGCCCATTTCTGGCAGGCACGTAGGGTTGGTCTGGGTTCATCGAAGGTTTCATTGCGCCAAGTTTCAAGGGGTTTAAGTTTAGCCATGATCACCTCCCGCGCTCTTGCTCTGGACGTAGACAGATTTTAACTTTGGCCCTTTCCTAATGTTTTTGCATACGTGCTTGAGTGGGAACCAGCTCAGGGAAGCTGTATCGTCTTTAATTGGCGATTGATTGGGGAAGTCATTTTCCGATTTCATGATCTTATCTATCTCCTGCATTTTTTAATAAAAATAGGTTTACTGAACTGTTTATATCGGTGCCATTTTTTATTATTCTTAAGGCTAACGATAAAGCATAGGTGCATAATCTGTGATTCCTTACTCCAGATATATTAAAGTTAAATTGCTTTTCGATATTCGGCTCTTTGATATGTCTGCAGTCCGATAAGTTTATTATTCTGCAGCTGGATTCAACTAACCTTTCTAATTTTTCTTGACTGTCTAATCGAACGAATATATAAGAGTTGGTTTCTATTCCTTTATTGCATCCATAAAGTTCGATAATTGGACCAAAAAACTCTATTTGGAAAATGTCTTGATTAAATTTATTGATAAGTATCCGCTCTGCCATCTCCTGCAAGTAGACATTCTTAGAATAAATTGAGTAAGCATGATTTAGCATGGTTTACCTCGGACAATGCCAAGTTAATTGGAATGTATTTATTGATCTCTTGTTCATATTTTACTACAAAGGGAAGTTTGACCAAGAAAATAGATTTATAATTGGCGGGACATTAAATGCTAGGAATTTTATTTATTTCTCCTGCAGTGGGGTGCTGCAGGAGATCTGGCTAATCAAAACCAATTTGGACCATTAGACTGGAAAAGATCATCATTGCTTACCTTGTCGACTTCCTCTTTTTCAGTTTGCAGCCTCATAAATTGTGATTGTTCACCTTTATGAGTTCTGATAAGCAAGGAAACTTCTACTTCGTGAAATTCTTCCACTTCCTGAGCAAGAGCTCTGATTTCGTGCATCAGGTTCTGAATGTTACGCATGTCGTTCTCCTGGGTGGGATGCGATTCCAGTTCAGACTACAACATTGCTTTGATCTAGCAAGCAGACGCAGCGGGTGGCATTTGAGAGGGGTTTGTGGCCGGGATCATTGGATAGTGCTAGAGCTTCAGTAGATGCTCATTCAGTGTTTAGGGCCTGGCTATTTTTTTCTGTGGCCGGGGCAATAAGGGTAATTAGTACTATGAGATAATTCGTACTATTTCTCCTTCACCAAAGAGTGTCCCGAGCCCGTCATTACTGACGGAGTCGAGATCCTCACTGAATGAAGCCTACTGCTACGAAGCCGGCTTTGTTTCAGGGGTGGAGGATGCGCTCTAATTCGTTCAAGGCTTTGCTATGGCTAGCCGCGCTCATTTTTTCGAGATTTCGCAACTTCCATCGAACTGCAGGAAGGTGTTCAACACCAGGGAGTCCCAGTAGAGTCCATTCCGGCGCGCATCGCTTGAACGTCAGCAAGAATTGTCGCTCCTGTTCAGTCAATGATGAATGAATCAGATTTACTAGCTGGTCACGAGTTGTTTCCAGTTCGTGCAGTGGCACATCTTCCTGCGCCATGCTTCGGAATTCGCCTTCATATAGGCCTGAAATGTCTTTGAAGTTTGGGCGCAGAAGTTCAGCGATGGGTCGGTTGTGGCTAATCATATAGACCAAGAGGGCCTTTCTCAGGCTGTCAGCGATTCCTTCGTTATCCAGCAACAACTTTACATCGAATAGGTCTCTCGGATGCTGGCGGTCCAGGGCTGCGCATATTTTCCCGGCATAAAGATCCGCGAAATGAACGACTTGGATTTCAGCGTACCCAAAATCTTCTTCCACGCTCTCGCTGACAGGCATCACCGTGGGGGTGTACACGGTTCCTCTTAGCACTGGCGAAAGTTCGATTTTGATCTGCGCGCCTTCTTTGTTCACGGTGAGTCGTAAAGCATCCTGTTTCTCGCGAAATGATTCGACAACCCGAACGCCGGGTATTCCAGAGCGAATGGACTCGGCCAACGTCGTAAGGCTTTGTCGAATCGTATTCAGCGCCTCGGCACGTTCCATCATGGGAAGAAAGACCAGATCAATATCCACGGATAAACGGGGGAAATCCCGGAAAAACAGGTTTATGGCTGTGCCCCCTTTGAGTGCAAAGCAGCCATGCTCAGCTACGTAAGGCAACAGTTGTAACAATAGCTGGACCTGTCGATGGTATTGAACTCGTCTATCCATGCTCATTCTCGTCATGCATCTCTCTAGGTACAGTTATGGCCCACTTGGGGTGAAGTCGGCCGCGCTGTGCTATAACTCGCTTTCCGGACCCCAGATCGTATGCGTCAGGCTCAAGGCCTTTAAACCAGGCATGCCCATTCCGCTCAGCTAGCCATAGAAATAGCCGTTTGACCTTTATATTGCCGCATGCTCTCAGAAGAGCATCTATCTTCCTCGGCGATAGGTTAGATAATCCCTGCATCAGCGCATCTGCGTGTTCAAAACTGACAGCGGAGGGCACCTCTGTCAGCACTTCCAGCAAAGCTTTTTCCGGACACGAATAGGTGACAGGAGGTAGCCCGTCTTGCCAGTTATATTCGCGAAGAAATCCGAGATTCCTCATCACTGATTCGGGCCAAAGACGAGCGGTGCTATGTCGCTCGAAGTGCGCAGCTACTGGGATTCTGTTGATCCAGCCTGGTAGGGGCGATTCTGAGAATATATGAACACGCACCTCCGAACTCGTTGACAAGAAGTGCGTGAATCCAGCGAGATCCAAAGCGGTTAAGCCGCCCACGTGGATAGGCTGTTCGGACATTCGTTGAAGAGAAGCCACGACACCTGGCCAGCGAACGGATTTTTCGTACAGCGCGTAAACCCCTGAAGTCAGGGGAAGTAGGGTCCGACTACGTATGGCATTGTCCACAAAGTGCAGGTTCAGGCCCTGATCGATTAACCACTGCTTGGTCGCCAGCATAGAAACTGGTAACAGCTGCTTTAACCGTTCGCGTGCTTCTTTATTTAACATGGTTTGAGTAACCCCAAAAATGCGGCAATGACCGCCGTGTTATTTATGATACGCAAACCGGCAAAGATCTCAAGGTTTAAATATTCGATAAAATACGTCGATAAATGCCGTGAAAAGTGCAGAAGATAAACCCAAGGTTGTATTGCCGTCCTGAAAGGTGATCAGGGAGTAAAAAAGGACAAGAGGTCCTGGGGAAGCGCCTTATCTAAAACATATGAATGTTGAGGTCAGGTGAAGGCGCCCAGCTGGGGTGGCGCTCTCTCATGCCTCGTGGTTCCCCCCACTGCTTGCTGCGAAAAAGGCCTACTGCTGTGTTGATAGCCTTTTCAGGTGAGCCATAAGCGTCTTCGGTCATGTCACCATGGAGGATGCTCCAGGAGACCTGCGCAGCGAATTTTTCTACGTCCGGGGTCAGGTGTTGGCTGCCGTTGAGAACCCGCTTGATGACTTTCAATTCAATCGAAAGCTGGCTCAATGGAGTCGCTGAAGGGTCGTCTGCAAGTGCTTTTGCGAAGCCGAGGAGGTCGTCTTTTGGTGGGTGTTTAAGGTCGCTCCGGTAGCGATAGCTACTGACGTACTGCAATAGTGCCTTGGGAAATAGAATCTTGGTTGTAGAAACCCTTTGACGAAATGGGTCAAGACTCGACTTGCCATTGTTGATTCGACGGATTAACGACGCTTCCACCAGAGCTCTGTTGGCTCGTTCAACGGAAGACCGTGAGATTCCGAGCCTTTCCTGAAGCGACTCAGCACTGATGGCGCACTCCCATGAATCCTGCATTTTCCCGAGCCGCCAATATTCGAGGAATACCCGGATGGCAGAACTGCTCAGGTTCGTCTCGTTGTGGAGGTAGTTCTCCAGAGCGATCGGGGTGTTACGGTATTCATAGTGGCGGTCGATAAACTGGGCGATTTGCGCTTCGCGGGTGGTCATGATCGTCTGTGTTTCTAGGGTAAATGAACGTGTAGTGAATAATTTACCGAGAATTGCCGTATAGAGGTACCCACGTTACATTTTATTACGTTCCAGCGGCCTCATTGACCGTTGGGCCAGGGGAGTGAGCATCACGGAAATTGAAGGAGGCGCATTCATGCCCATTACAATAGAGATTAAATTTGATCCGCGAGAAACGTTGCCGGCGAAACTTTCCCGGCAGGCCGGACTGAGAGGGTTAACTGACGCTGAGTTCGCGAAACGGTTGATTGCGGATGGGCTGGAGCGGCTGGATACCGGAAATAACCAGCCGGCAGAGCCGGGCGAGACCATGGATGATTTTTTGATAAGGAACGGCGCGCTTTATCCCAATAAATAAAGCGCTGACTGTTGTCTGTCAGGCGTCCCGGTTTCTTGGATAATTTATGATCGTTTCAGTGGTGTTGATCGTCACGTTCGGTGCTTGACGATGCCCACCCTGCAGCAATTGATACTCCGCTGGATGTAAGACCGGCCTGCGCATGCTCTGAAATAGTGTGGGCACTGGATCGCTCATCACCGGATCGCTCGCGTTCGCGATCAGTCGACCGATGATCTCATCAACGACGATATTGTCGGCATTTTCGACGTCGAAATATTCGAAGAAATTTTCCTGATTTCGTTCGTCCATGGACGCAATGATTCCGTCAACGTCCAGTACCGGTACGCCCGCTATCGCGAGGGCTTTTGCATCATCTCTGGTGTAACACGGACGGAAGAAGCCCTGCGTCCCCTGATCTTCTTCTTCGGAAACATAACGAAACCCGCCGTCATGAGCACGGTGGATCGAAAACCTCCCCAAGATCATCTGTTCCATAAGAAATTCATTAATAAGCCCAAGAATTGTTTTGTCATCTGTATATACAGTAAAAATAAAAACAATAATTACCTCAATCGGTTGATCCATAAAATGATACATAAAAATGAAGGCTGTTCGAGTCGTCAAAACGCCAATTTTCCGCGTTTAGACGAAAATAAGTGTATTCATTTCGAGATAACCTATAGGAAATAAACTATTGGAGGTCGGATGTGAATATTGAAAAATGCTGGCACGTGATAAAGCAAGAAATTGCCAATATTGATGATCGCAGATCTAATGATTTTGATCTGTTGTTACGATGTCTCGTATTGGCCGCTGAGGACGTCGTCGACGAGTTCAAAGAATCGAGAGAGTTTCATAAAAAAAAGAACTCGAAATTTCAGTTTTGGACATACGTACCGAGTGTGTCGCGCGGGGCGGCTACAGTTGTTATCCGATGGCGTAAATATAGTGGCCATGGAAGATTCTCAGATTCAGTGGCAACATCCGTGCTAACCAACTACAGGATTCCGATGTCTGTGTTTCAAAAAACAACGAGAGCTGAAAAAAGGGCGATTGTCCACGCGGAGGCTCAGTTTGCGAAAATCCGAAAAATTGGTGAGCAGTTAATAACGATTGGCCAGGCTCATAATGCGATGATCGACATTGCCGGAGCTCGCCCTCTAAAAAAAGGCTTCTACGTCAACGACACAAAATCGGAAGAAGATGAGCAGGTAGACAAAAACGCCGACAATACCTCGATTAATGAAACGAAAGAATTCACGGAGCGAGAACGCGACGAGTGGCGCAGACGGAACGGTTTACCCCCGCGGTACAGCTAACGGCTGTACCACAGGGGGGAGGGTTGTGGCCAAGATAGGATAGGTAACATGGCCTCCTGGATGCTGTATCCAAAAAAGAAGTGGCCGAGGGGAGGGGGAGTGTAAAAAAAGCGGCCTCGAACATGGATACATTGAACTCGAAGCTCAGGAAAACCTGCCGATAGATTCGTAGATGTTAGGGTTTGAGAGAGCACCGACAGAGTACCTGTAGTGTACCTGGCTCACATATCCACTGGATTTTGGTTAGCCTAGAACAAAGTTTCAAATATGCGGTACACTTCCGGTACATTACAGGTACACTTAAAACGAATCGTTTAAATCATTACAAAACGGATCGTCGTCAATGCTGGAAAAGCTGATATCAATGCCGTCTGGCGACAAATCGAACCCGAATGGATTTCCCCCGACGTCGAACCCACCAATACCGCCATGCGCCATAGGAAGCCCGGTAGCCGGATTAATATGGCATTCGTCCATAAATCCGTTATTTGGTTCAGAATCCGCGAGTGCTGAGTCCTCATGATCAAAGCGATCTAGGTCGTCATCGTCGTCTAAAATTGAGCTCGCCAGCGCTGCCCCGAATGCAGCACCTGCGATAAACCCCACAGGTCCGAAGACCGCGCCAATCGCCCCGCCAAGTATTGCCAGAAGAATTATCACAAGCCTACCTCGTCAAAGTCTCACTCACACAGAACAAGGTTATCTGAATCTGGTATTCGCCCAAATCGCGGTGCGGAGAGGTAAGTAGATTCAGAACTGATAGTCAGCTCAATCGACCGTAAGAGCACATCTTTCTTTGCTTCATGGCGGCAGCAGGTTGGGTGGCCGGGGTTTTTGAGTGTTTGTCCCTTAGGGTTCTGTGCAGTATATTGCAGTACATTTGCAGAAGCTTCTGGAGAAGGCCATGGCTGCCACAAAAACAGCAACGCTGACCTTTCGCATAGACCCGGCCCTGAAACAGGCATTGCGTGACGCTGCGCAACAGGAACATCGATCCATCGCCAACATGGTGGAGGTACTGATCCGGGATTACTGTGAGGGACACGGCATCGCCATTGAAGGCCCAGAAGAAACAAAAATCGATGGGGAACGTTCAGCATGATCAAGACAGTAAAGCAGGCCTGCCACTTCAACCCGGTGATTCAGGATTACCGGATGAGCTCCGGTATTGAGAACCTGGCGGACCTGATCAGTGACGCGGGAGATGGTCGGGAGTTCTTCTCCAGAAACTTCGTCACGCATGGTATGGAGCAGTTGTTTCGTGAAGGAATGCTCCGACTATCCGGCAAGTCTGACCAAGCTGTGTTCGAGCTTACGCAAGCCATGGGCGGCGGTAAAACGCACATGATGATCGCTCTGGGCCTGTTGGCCAGGCATACCCATCTCCGTCCTGAGGTTCTACCATCCGAGCTCAGTGAGCGCGTCGATTTCGGGGATGCGCGTATCGCCGCTTTTAATGGGCGCAACAACCCTGACAACTATGTGTGGGGTGATATAGCGTCCCAGCTTGGTGAGGACGAGGCGATCAAGCCCTACTGGGTGAATGGACCCAAGGCCGTGGATCAACGTCAATGGAAAGAGATCATTGGTGACAAGCCGACTTTGATCTTGCTGGACGAGCTGCCTCCTTACCTCCAAAACGCCTCTACTCAAATGTTTGGAAACGGCACTCTGGCGGATATGGCTGTTTATAGCCTGAGTGCTTTGATGACAGCGGCGTTGGAACTACCGAACTGCTGTATTGTTATCGCCAACCTCTCAGGCAGCTACAAAGCCCAGACTAAGGCTCTTGCGGAGGCGGTGGACAACCTTCAGCAGGAGGCTCGCCGCCAGGCTATGACCATTACCCCAGTGCAGCTGGCCGGCAATGAAATCTACGAAATTCTTAAAAAGCGCTTGATCGATGAGCTCCCCGACGAAGCTACGATCGCTGAGATTGCTGAAGAGTATGCTCAGCAGGTCAAAAAGGCGGAGGACGGCGGGTACATCGTAGCGGCCAGCATCGAGCAGATCGCTGAGCAGGTCCGGGAAACCTACCCGTTCCATCCGTCGTTCAAGCACTTGGTAGCCTTGTTCAAGGAGAACGAGGGCTTCCGGCAAACTCGCGGTTTGATGCAGTTCACCGCACGCCTTCTGAAGAGTGTTGAGCAGCGAAAGACTGACGATGTGTTCCTCGTTGGCACACAGCACCTGGACTTCAACGATTCTCAAGTCAAGGATGAGGTTGAGCGCATAGCGCCAAATTTGATACCTGCGATTTCGCATGATATCGCCGATGATGGTGATTCGATTGCCGAAATGATCGACAACGAACTCGGTGAAGACGCGGCTCAGCAAGTCCTGACGTTGCTTTTAACATCGTCATTGTCACGAGCCGTTGGAGGGCGGATAGGCCTTTCAGAAAGCGAGGTTATCGAGTTCCTCGCTGCACCAAACCGAAAAGCCGATGCGTTTATGGATGCCCTGCAGAGGCTGCGTGAGCAAGCCTGGTATCTGCACCGCGAAGAACAAAGGTATTTCATTAAGGAGACGGAAAATCTTTCGAGGCAGATTGAACGCAACGCTAAAGAGGTGCCCCAGCCGAAAATAGACCAGGCACTCATTAATTGGTTGAGCGGCATTCTCCAACCGGAGAGAAAAAATGTGTACCAGGATGTACAGGTGCTGCCGCAGTTCGATGATCTGAGGCTCGGCGGTCCGAGGGTGCTGATCGTCATAAAGCCTGATGGCAAGGTGCCCCCAAGTGACTTGCAGAATTTCTTCGACTATCAGCAAGAGAAAAACAACCTGTTGGTCCTTACTGGTCAAGACAGCCATCTTACTGATGCCGTCGAAGACCGACTCCGAGAGCTGTACTCGATTGAACAGATAAGCAAGCGCCTAAAATCTGGCGATACGTTGTTCGAGGAAGCTCGGGATCGAATGGAGGAGGCTAAAGACCGATTCAATAAGGCACTCTCGGCCGCTTACAACCGGGTGTATATTCCCAGCACCGATGAAATCGACGGTCGACAGTTTCTGGCACCGGTTACGATCGATAATGGTTTGAAGCTTGGCGAGGGCGACCAGTCTGCCGAGGCTCAAATAGAGGCTTTGCTGGCCAGTCCACGTTCCAACTACAAGCTTGCGATGGATCTGTCTGATGATTATTCGCAGTACTTCGCTATGGCAGAGGAGTACCTCTGGCCTGCCGGAAAGGAAAATCGTCGCACTCCCTGGAAAGATGTCGTATCTCGTGCCAAGAGCAATCCAGCCTGGCCATGGATGCCGGGCGCTAGTGGTATGGATACCCTCAAAGCTGAAGCACTGAAGCAGGGCCGTTGGCGTTTGGGAGAGGATGGGTACGTAGAAAAGGGACCATTCCCGAAAGAAAAAACTGCTGTGAATGTGTCCTTGGTTGGCTCTCATCCAGAGACGGGTGAGGCCATTCTTAGCCTAACACCTCGCCACTCAGGCGAGAGTCCTGTCGTATACGTTTCCACCAGCCCGGACGTTTCAGAGGCGGACACAAAAGTAGAGGACTTGGAAAGCTTTCACACGACTGAAGGCACGCTCTACTTCATGGCCAAAGACCCTACCGGAAAATATGAGGTGGGCACACCAGCGCGTTGGCTGGCGGACTTGAAGATTCGTCATCAGGTCTCGCCGGCGGGTGATAAGCGGACGGTTACCTTGCAGTGCACTCCCCAAGCTGAGATGCATTTCACCGTGGATGGTGCGAACCCCAAGGATGGTAAGCTGTACGAGGGACCTTTTGAGGTTGGTCCTGAGGCTATTCGTCTCCTCGTTCACGCGAAGGCGGGTGAGGCAACGAAAAACGCCGACTTCCAGATTCCGGCCAGTGGTGATGAGCGGGTTCAGATCGACGATACGAAACCGGCGCGATTGGGCAGTACAAAGCGTGTTGCTTTGGACACCACAGATCGTGTTTTTGGAGTGATCAATAGATTCAAAGACCAAACAGGCACACGATTCAAAGGAGTTCGAATTGAGATCGGCGAGGGCGAAAACACGGTAACCGTGCGCTTCCAGGAACGAGAAATCTCCGCGGCCATGATCGAGGGTACCGTCAACAGTCTGCGAGAGGTTCTCCATGAGTCGCAGGCTCAGGTGACGATCACCATCTCGGACGGTATTCATTTTGAAAGTGGCTTCGAAGCCAAAGAGTTTGCCAAGATCGCTGGCATGGAGCTTCGCCCAGGCGATGTCTCCCAAGAGGATTAACCAGATGTCGAATGAGCGCGTCGTTCGCGATAAAAAAGAAACACAAGGTAAGCGCGATGAAGAGCCTCAAACGCTAGGTTTTGGAGTGCCTGCTACTTCCGACCCTCATCATTTCAAGGTGATCATTCCGAAAGCAAACACTGGCAGGGTTCAGATTAGCGAGTACTTGGGCCTACAGACACAGAGTACTGAGTTGTCTGTAATCGATCGGGTATTTCTGGAACGCCCGAGATGGACTGCCGTCCGCGCTGAGGTACAACGTGCTTTTAATGCAAGATTGAAGGCTCACAACCTCAGGACCTCAGCTTGGAAGGTTGGCGAAAATGTCGTTGATCGCTTATTGGGGAAGGAGCTTTGTGTATTGGCTTGGGCCATTGAGGACATGGAGATGGATAAAATTCCTGTGGCCGTTCGCAATTGGCTGGCTTTACGACCTGAAGAGCGTTGGTGGCTATTTGGCATGACGTCTATTAGCACCGGGGGGATCAAAGACGGCACTAAAGGATGGCGTTTGGCTCTCCGCCATGCACTAGGTGATGTCGCACAAAGTGATCTCCTGCAACCTCGGGCTCGGAAAGAGCGTGGAGGTGTCAACGACGGGGCTCGTCCGACACTGGACTTGTTTGGTGGAGAATAAGTGATGAATGGCAACAAATCAGACGCCCCCCAAACGTGGCCTTATCCTGGCTCGCGCTGGTGGAAATTCGACTTCCATACTCATACTCCCGCATCGACAGATACGAAACATTGGCAAGATGTAAAAGGCACTCCCGATGAGGTGACACCGGAGCAGTGGCTGCTGAAATACATGCAAGCTGGTATTGATTGTGTAGCTGTGACTGATCACAACAGTGGTGCTTGGATTGATGAGGTTAAGGCAGCGAATCAGCGAATGAAGTCCCTGGCAGAGCGAGGAGAAGCTTGCGAAAACTATCGCGAGATAACCCTTTTTCCAGGTGTGGAGATCTCCGTTTCCGGCGGATTTCATTTGCTAGCTATTTTTGATGTAGGCGCGACTACGCGGACTATTAACGATTTGTTAGCAGCTGTGCGGTACCGAGGGTCCGACGGGGATAGTGACGGCGTTACCAGTGAGGGGCCTGAGCGAGTTGTCATCGAAATTCTTGAAGCGGGGGGGATCCCGGTACTTGCACACGCGGACAGCCAGAAAGGACTCCTAGCAGTCCAGCCAGGCACAAAAAAATGCCAACTTGATCCCAACACGGTAAAGCAAATTCTTGATATCGAAGAGTTGCGAGCTGCGGAGTGGGTCGACAAGCAATCCATGTTTCCAGAACTGGTCGAAAAAAGATGCTCCCACCTTGCTATGGTGCTTGGTAGTGACAGCCACTCTTTCCAAGGCAATGCAGTTCCGGGATCTCGCTATACATGGGTCAAAATGGCACGGCCCAACCTGGAGGGGTTGAGACTCGCGATATTAGATGGCAATGATATCTCAATTCGCCGAAGTGACGATGATGCCTTTGAGCCATACCACACGCCAGAACATGTTATTACGGCCATTCAAATCCAATCTGCCCGTTATATGGGAAACGGCCGGCCCGCACGGGTGGAGTTTAACCCATTTTATAATGCGCTTATTGGAGGGCGAGGCACCGGTAAGTCAACCATCGTTCATGCACTGCGCCTCGCATACAGACGCCAGGAGGACTTGAAACGCCTGGAAGGAACTGAACCATTCCGCCAATTTGAGTTATTCGCTAAGACTTCGAAGGGGCGCGAGGGAGAGGGCGCGCTTCGGGAGAAAACCGAAATCCTGATTGAGGTGGAGCGCGATGGAATTCCGCATAGGTTACGTTGGCGAGCAGATGGTCAGGGCGAAGTTGTTGAGGAAAAGACCAGCCTTGGCGTATGGAAAGAGTCAACCGACCCAACGATAAACGCTGAACGTTTTCCGATTCGGTTATTTTCACAAGGTCAAATCGCCGCCTTGGCAGGGGAGAATCGTCAAGCTTTGCTTGATGTCATTGATGAAGCCGCGAACGTAGCGCCGCTGAAAAGGAATTTTGAAGATCTTAAGCAAACTTACTTCACGCAGCGGGCCAAACTTCGCGAGTTGAGTACCCGCTTGCAAGAACAGCCGAAACTGGAGAGGGAACTCAAGGATGTCCTTCGTAAGCTTGAGGCATTCTCTCAGTCACACCATGCTGAGGTTCTAAAGGCTCATCAAATCGCCCAACGGCAACAGCGGGAAGTGATTCAGACGCAGGAGCAGCTTGATGCTTTTCCGAAGCAAATTGAGTCAGTTTTAGACGAGCTGGTGCTGGATGACTGGCCGGAGAGTGTTTTTGATGGATCTTCAGACGCTGACATTCTGAGTTGGCGAAGTGATGCAGAGGCTGTGCTCGCAGGTGTGCGTAAAACGTTGTCTGAGGAAGTCTCAGTTTTTAAGAAGAGATTGGGTCAGCTGCACGAAAGTACCCAGATTGGTGCTTGGCGTAACCGTGTTTTCACAGCTAACGAAAATTACAAAATTCTGCAGTCCAAGTTGGTGGAGCAAGGTGTCACTGACCCCCAAGCCTTTGGTCGCCTGGTTCAGGAGCGTCAAAAGCTGGAGGGGCAAATAAAGCAGTTATCGCTTGTGCAGGAAGAGAAGGAAGAGTTGGTCGCCAAATGTACACGTCAGTGGCAAGAGCTGGCGCAGGCGCGCAAAGCCATTAGCGAGGCTCGGAATAAATTCATACAGGAAACGCTCGGGGATAATACGTTTGTTCGCATGACCGTTGTCTCGTTTGGATACGATGCAAAGGCCATTGATCAAGAACTTCGCGCCTTGCTGGACATAACACCCGGGAAATTTGAGAGTGATCTCCTCCAACGAGACGAAGGAGGTGAGCCGGAGAGCGGTCTCGCTTATGAGCTCATAAGGTCCTCCGATAGAGAAGAGGCGCTAAATTCCCTTAAACGACGGTTGCTTAATGGCAACGAACTAGGTGGCCATTTTCGGAACTTTCTCCAACGCAAGCGAGAGAACACACCTAGCTTCGCGGACCAGGTTATCTGCTGGTTTCCTGAAGATGATCTCAAGATTGAATACAGTCGGTCTGGAGAAGGAACCGACTGGAGGCCGATCACACAGGGATCACAAGGGCAGCGTTCAGCGGCGCTTTTGGCCTTTTTATTGGCGTTTGGTAAAGAACCTTTGGTCTTGGATCAGCCTGAGGATGATTTGGATAACCATCTGATATACGACTTGATCGTTCGACAAATTCGTGCCAACAAACAGCGCCGACAGCTGATCATTGTTACCCATAATCCCAATGTTGTCGTAAACGGGGATGCTGAAATGGTCCACGCCTTCGACTTTTTGGGGGGGCAGTGTGGAGTTGTTCAAAAAGGGGCTCTTCAAGAAAAATCGCTTAGAGACGAGGTCTGCAGAGTGATGGAAGGGGGGCTAGAAGCTTTTAGTCGTCGCTGGGCAAGGCTTGGCCGGGAAAAATGACGATGTTTGGAAGTAAAGTAGAACTTTTGGAGAAAATCCGTCTGGGTGAAGATAGCTATCTGGAGCTTAAGGATGTGCGCTTTGCTGGCGGTAAAGTGCGAGGCCCCCGGCAGAATGATTTGGCTGACGAGCTCGCGGCTTTTGCTAATAGCCGGGGTGGGCTATTGATACTCGGGGTCGATGACAGAACACGAGAGGTCCTGGGCATTGACACTGACCAGCTGGAACAAGTCGAAATATTGGTACAGCAGTCGTGTGAGCAATCCATACGACCACCACTTTTTCCAATGATTGAGCGTTTAATGCTGGCGGATTCAACAGGCAGCGATCGGGCTGTTCTGAAAGTCGAAGTCGCCCCTAGCCTCTTTGTCCACCAGAGCCCATCGGGTTACTTTCATCGATTGGGATCTTCCAAACGACCGATTCCACCCGATCATCTCGCGCGTCTTTTCCAGCAGCGCAGCCAGTCTCGGTTGATACGTTTCGATGAAACGCCAGTTGCAAAGGCATCCTTGCAGGAATTGGACGAACCGCTATGGCGTCGTTTTACCCCGGCGAATGCTAAGGAAGATCCGGAGCATCTGTTGAGTAAACTTGCCATGGCTAGTCGGGATGATGCAGGTGTGTGGCGACCGACAGTATCCGGGCTTCTCCTGGCCTCTCACCAACCAGAGAGTTATTTGCCGGGAGCTTTTGTTCAAGCTGTAGCCTACGCTGGCACGAATATCGCGCCGACAGCCGAACACGCCTATCAACGAGATGCTCGCGATATCACTGGACCATTGGACGAGCAGATTTTTGGAGCCTGTGACTTTGTGCGCAAGAATATGCAGGTTGCGGCGCAAAAGACGGAAAGTGGCGGTCGGGAAGATCTACCCCAATTCGACATGCTAGCGGTGTTTGAGGCTGTAACCAATGCGATCGCTCATCGTGATTACTCCATGCCTGGCAGTAAAGTGCGCTTGCGCCTGTTTGATGACCGGCTGGAAATTTATACTCCCGGTCTTTTGCCAAACACCATGACTACCGATAGCTTGCCATATCGGCAGGCTGCCCGGAACGAGGCGATTACTAGCTTGTTGGCTCGATGCCCTGTGGAGCGGGATGAGTTGGCGCATTACCGCAGCCATATTATGGATAAGAGAGGCGAAGGGGTGCCCATTATCCTGCAGCGCAGCCGGGATCTATCTGGAAAAGAGCCTGATTACCGTATGGCGGACGACAGTGAGTTGCTCTTGATTATTTATGCAGCAAAATTTGAGGATCATTGATGGCAGTTAAAGCTGGAATAGAATGTCAGGAAGCAAATGTTGAACTTGTGCCTCGGGCGCTGAAGGATGCACCGGCACTTATCGAAGCTGTATTCCCCGCCCAGAAAATTTCATTCGAAGCGCAAAGGGAACGCAAGGCCGGTGCCGGTCAAACGCTTACTGCTCTTGGATCGTACTGGAAAGGGCGTAAGCCCTTAATACTTGTGCGTGCCATTGTCTTAGGCACGCTTTTGCCGCAAACCGACGATGCTGAGCGAGATTTGGCAATTTTCGAAAAATTGCTAGCTTTTGATGACGAGGGCTTAAGTCGAAGAGCGTTAGTGCAAAACAACCTTACTCCTGCTGATATTGCCTCTCGAATCGATCTTCGAAACCCATGGGATTATTTTACGCATAACCTCAAGTCTGATGATCCGATGTTTGATGAGCTTGCTCATTGGACTTGCCCTTTTGATGCATCTGAGGACGGCATAAAGTTGCGCTGGAGACGGGATGCTACTGAGTCGGATAAGTTAGAACTCTATGGCAAAGCGCTCGGAAGGTAATCCCCCCATTTTTAGCGGGGTTCAAAAGTAGACCTCAGGCCATGATGGCCAACTTCTGTTGAGGAGTAATTCCCCCGAGTCCCATATTGGGTCGTTCGTG